>NZ_JBEOSD010000029.1:0-63592 GCF_040302735.1 Streptomyces sp. NPDC097619
GTCGCGCGGCGGCGGCCCGGCGGCGCCCGCCCCGGCGGCCCCCGGGCGCGACCCGGCGGCCGGCGGGCTCGGCGGACCCCAGCCGTACGGCGGGCAGCTCGCCCGTGGCGGGCCCGTCCGCGCCGCCGTACGGAGGCGGGGCCTGGGGGGCGCCGAAGGGTCCGGCGGGCGGTTCCCCGGGGCCGTACGCGCCGGCGTCCGGGTGAGCCCCCGCGTCCGGGTACGCACCGGCGTCCGGGTACGGGGCCGGGGCGGGGGCCGCGGGGCGGGCGGCGAGCAGGTCGGCGGGGGTTCCACAGCCGGCACAGGCCAGCGCGCCGTTGAGGTGCCTGCGGCAGGAGTGGCAGTAGTCCATGGCGCCCGCAGGCTACGTGCCGGGCGGGCACGGGGAGGTCCCGGGCCTGTAAGGATCCTGTGTGGAAATCCGTCCATGGGGAAATCTGGTCGCATGACCGCCGCGCCCCAGCCCGCCGCCCCCTTCGGCAAGGCCGCCTTCCAGTTGGTCCTGCTCCGTCGGATGGCCGACTTCCAGCCCGAACGGGTCGAGGAGGCCAGGCGTTCCCTGGGGGCCTCCGCGGCCGACCAGCGGGAGGCGAACCGGCGCTGGCAGGCCATGGTCCGCTCGCCGCGGTCCCGCGGGGCCCTGGCCCGGTACCGGTCGGTGCTGGGGCCTCCGGAGTCCACGGGCCGGCGGCGGGTCGGCGACCTGGAGTGCGAGGTGCTGCTCTGGGCCCTGCCGCTGTGGCCCTCGTTGCGCTTCGAGGTGATGGCCGGGCCGGGCGGGGAGGTGTGGAACGAGTGGCTGGTGCGGGCCCCGGGCGAGCCCCCGTACCGGCCCGCCTCGACGGCGGACCTGCGCCCGTGGTCCTGCACGGTGGACGAGGTGGCGCGGGCCTTCGCGCCGGTGCGCCCGATGGAGGGCGGCGCGCCCACCCGGTGGCGGCTCGCGTTCGCGGAGCCGGGCACCGGGCGGGCCTGCGTGGCGGAGTTCACCTGGGGGCTGCTCCAGCGGTGGGAGTTCCCCGGGGGCTGAGGCGGCGCGGAGGGCCCGGCCGCCGGTCCGTCAGGTACCGGGAGGTCGGCCGCCGGGAGGGTGGCCGCCGGCCGGTCAGCTGCCGAGGAAGGCCCGGACGCCCGCGGAGACCCCGTCGTCGCCGAGCAGTTCGTTGTGCTCGAGGCAGCCCGCGTAGGTGTTCAGGGCGCCGCTCAGCGGGACGCTGCCGTCGGGGTTGATGACCTCGTCGCAGTCCGACCAGAAGGTGGCGTAGGCCGTGCTCCCGGGGGTCTCGTCGCCCTCGGCGAGCTTGCGCTGCACGTACGAGCCGGGGCTCATGTCCCGGCACGCCTGGTCCCAGATGACGCACCCCCAGCTGATGTACGTGCCGTGGTTGGGACCCGCCAGGGAGACCCAGCGGGCCACGGAGGAGGTGCCGCCGCCGTGCTTGAGGTACCAGCGGCTGACCAGGGAGCCGAAGGAGTGCGCGACCACGTCCACCTGCGCGGCGCCGGTCTGGCGGCGGACCTGGGCCACGTACTCGGCGAAGCGGCCGGCGAGGACCTCGTTCACGGACTGGTGGGTGTCGTAACCCCAGGAGAACAGCTGCGAGTCGGCGTACCCGTCGGCCCGTAGGTCGGCGCGGAGGCTCCCCCAGACGCCCGGGTCGGCGTTGTAACCGTGGACGAACACCACCGGATTGCGGAGAAGTGCCTGGTCGGAGCCGGTTCTGACCACCCGTTCGGCGGCTCCGGCCGGGAGCGGGGCGAGCAGGAGGGCGATCAGGGCGAAGAGGGCGGCCATTTTCTGGCGGACCGTCAGCACGGCGTCTCCCTTATCCGGTTACGCGTGAGTAGTAGCGGCATGGTGGGGCCCGACACGCCAGAAGACCACCCCCGTGCAGCACCTTCCGACCCTCGCGGCCCAGCGCCCCCATCCCCCCGACCGGACCACCCCAACGCGGCATATGTCCGTTTTGCCCGAAATGATGCGAATGAAGATCAGGGGTTCCGGGCCCTCCGGAAGCCCCTCCGGACCGCCCCGCACCACCGCACCGACCCCGCACCACCGCCTCGGGAGGATCAGCCGTGACCGTCAGCCTCGAGCAGCTGCGCCGCTGCCACATCGCCGTCGACCTGGGAGCCGCCCGCACCCGCGTCTACGTCAAGGGCGCCGGACTGGTCGTCGACGAGCCCAGCGTCGCGGCCGTCAACATCCGCACCGGCGCGCTCATCGCCGTCGGCTCCTTCGCGGAGCGGATGACGGGCCGCACCCCCGACTACATCCGCGTGGTCCGCCCCGTCTCCGGCGGCACCGTCGTCGACATCGAGATGGCCCAGCGGATGCTCCGTCACCTGCTCGGCGAGAAGCTGCGCCGCGCGCTGCGCCGCAAGCCCCGGCTCCGGGCCGCCGCCTGCACCCCGCACGACGCCGACCCGCTCGCGCAGCGCGCCGCCGTCGAGACCCTCGTCGGCCTCGGCGCCCGCCGGGTGGAGCTGGTGGACACCCTGATCGCGGCGGCCGTCGGCTGCGGCCTCCCCGTGGAACAACCCACCGCCACCATGATCATGGTGTGCGGGGCCGCGGCCACCCAGATCGCCGTGCTCTCCCTCGGCTCCATCGTCACCGCCGAACGGGTCGGCGTCGGCGGCGACGCCGTGGACCACGCGATCGTGCAGCACCTCCGCCACCAGCACGAGCTGATGCTGCCGAGCCAGGCCGTCCGCCCCCTCCAGCTCGCCCTGCACGGCAACGGCCTCACCGAGCACGGACCGGCCTCCACCCTGATCCACGGCCGGGACGTGGCCACCGGCCTGGCCCGCTCGGTCCACGTGGACACCGCAGCCGTCCGCGACGCCATCCACACCCCGCTCACCGCCGTCCTCGACGGCATCGGCAAGGTGCTCCGGGACTGCCCGCCGGACCTGGTCGCCGACCTGACGGACCGGGGGATCATGATGGTGGGAGGCAGCGCCCTGCTGCCGGGCCTGGACCAGATGCTGCGCGTGGCCACCGGCATGCCCGTGCACATCGCGGAACGGCCCGACGTGTGCGCCGTGCTCGGTCTCGGCGCGATGCTGGAAGGAAAGATCGCCCCCATGGTCCTGGACCCGCTCTCCGAGTGACCGCGTGAGCCCCGAGCCCGGAACCGCCGGCACCCCCCGAGACCCCCGCCCCGACCCCGGACCGGACCCCGGTCCGGACCCCGGTCCGGGGCAGGCCCTGCCCGTCCTCCTGGAGGCCGTGCTCAGCGTGGGCTCGGAGCTGGAGCTGCGCAGCACGCTCCAGCACATCGTGGACTCCGCCCGGGCGTTGTGCGGCGCCCGCTACGGGGCCCTCGGCGTCATCGAGCCGGACGCCGAGACCGGCGGCCGCCTCACCGAGCTGATCACCTCCGGGATGACGGAGGAGGAGCGCGCCCGGATCCCCCGACTGCCCGACGGGCGGTCGGGGCTGCTCGGCGCCCTGATCCGCGACCCCCGCCCGCTCCTCGTCCCCGACCTCGCCGCCGACCCGCGGGCCGCCGGCTTCCCGCCGGGCCACCCGCCGATGCGCGGGTTCGTCGGCGTCCCCATCCGGGTGCACACCGAGGTCTTCGGGAACCTGTACCTCACCGACCGGCAGGACGGCGGCTCCTTCACCGAGGCCGACCTCGCCCTGCTGCGGGTCCTCGCCTCCCAGGCCGGGATAGCGATCGGCAACGCCCGGCTCTACGACACCGCCCGCCGCCGCGAGCGGTGGATCGAGGGGGCCGCGGCCGTCACCACCACCCTGCTCGCGGGCAGCCCCGCCGAGGACGCCCTGATGTGCGTGGCCGAACGGGCCCGCCTGCTGGCGGACGCCGCGGCCGGAGTGATCCTCCAGCCGACCCGGGAGGGCGGTATGGAGATCGTCGCCGCCTCCACCCACGAGGACCCCGCCGGGATCGTCGGCACCACCATCGCCCCGGGCAGCCCGGTGCTGGCACAGCTGCTGGGCGGGGAGCCGGTGTTCGTGGCGGACTCGGCCACCGACCCGCGGATGACCACGCACGTCCGGGAACGGTTCGGCCCCAGCATGCTGCTGCCCCTCCAGAGCGGCGGCCAGCTGATCGGCACCCTGGCCCTCCCCCGGCACCGCGGCGGCCGGCCCTACGACGCCGTGGACCGGCTGCTGGCCTCGCAGTTCGCCTCCCAGGCGGCGCTGGCCCTGGTCCTGGCCGACGCCCAGCACGACCGGGAGCGGCTCGCCGTGTACGAGGACCGCGACCGGATCGCCCGGGACCTGCACGACCTGGTGGTGCAGCGGCTGTTCGCCACCGAGATGATGCTGGACGCCACCCGGCGGCGGGGCGCGGCGGCGGTCGAGCCGGAGACCGAGGCCGTCGGGGACGAGTTGGGGCGGGCCGTGGACGAGCTGGACTCCACGATCCAGGAGGTCCGGACCGCGATCTTCGCGCTCCAGCAGCCGCCCTCCGACGCGCCCGCGACCTTCCGCGGCCGGGTGCTGCGCGAGACCGGCGGGGCGGCGGTGCTGCTGGGGTTCCAGCCCTCGGTGACGTTCACGGGCGCGGTGGACGCGCTGGTGCGGGACGGGGTGGCGGCCGATCTGCTGTCGGCGCTGCGGGGCGCGCTGGCGGCGGCCCACCGGCGGGCCGAGGTCACCTCCATCGAGGTGTCGGTGGCGGCGGATCCGGCCGGGGTGCGCCTGACGGTCCGCGACGACGGTCGCGGCGGGCCGGGCAGCGGCCGGGGCACCACCGTGACCTGGTCCTCCGCCCTGTAGGCGGCGCGACCCGGGCCGGAGCCCCGGGGCGGTTCGGGGCCGGGCTCAGGGGGCGGGGCGGGTGGCGGCGCGCAGGGCGATGCGGGTGTTGGAGTGGGCGACGCCCGCCTCCTTCTTGAGGCGCCGCAGCAGTCCGTCGAGGGCGGCCGGGTCCGCGGCCCGGGCCCGCACCAGGTAGTCGTGCTCCCCGGTGACGTGCACCACCTCGGTGATCCCGGGGAGTCGGGCCACCGCCTTCTCGAACTCCTCGTTGGTGGCGTCCAGGCGCAGGGTGACGTCGATGAAGACGACCAGCCCGCCGCCGCCCTCCGCGGCCGGGTCCACCAGGGTGGTGAAGCCTCGGATCACTCCGTCGCGGCGCATCCGGCGCACCCGGTCGGCGGCGGCGTTGGCGCTGAGTCCGACCCGGACGCCGAGGTCGCGGTACGAGATCCGCGCATCCCGCTGGAGGACGCCGAGGATCTCCCTGTCGATGCGGTCCATCCCGCGATTGTCGCAGTCACGGCCGGAACGCGCCCGCACTCCGCGCACCGCGGGCCGCCTACTGTCCGGCATGAGCGAACTGACGACGACCGCGGTGGCGGGAGCCGCCGCGGGGCTGGGCGTGGCAGTGCCGGTGGGGGCCATCGGGGTGCTGCTGGTGCAGGAGAGCATGCGGGGCCCGCGCCGGGCCGCGCACGCGGCGGCGGCCGCCGTGGCGGTGGTGGACATGGCGTACGCGGGGCTGGCGACGGCCGTGGGCCCGCTGGTGGCGCAGGCGCTCGGCGGGGTGGAGGCGTGGGTGCGGCTGCTGTCGGCCGTGATCCTGCTGACCCTGGCGGGCACGGGGCTGTACCGCTCGCGCGGGCCGGGGCCGGTGGTGGCCGAGGACGCCTCCGCCGCCGGCGCGGGGGACGCCCGGGCGGGCGGTCCGGCGGGCGGCGACACGGCGTCGGGCGGGGCCGTGCGGGCCTTCCTCCGGTTCGCCGCGCTGACGGCCGTGAACCCCACCACCGCCCTGTACTTCGCGGCGCTGACCACCGCGCAGGGCGCCTCGCTGGCCGGTGGACCGGCGGCGGTGGTGTTCACCGGGGCGGTGCTGCTGGCCTCGTTGGTCTGGCAGCAACTGCTGGTGACGGCGGGTTCCTTCGCCGGTGCGCGGATCTCCGCGCGGGCCCGCGCCTGGACCTTCCGGGCGGGTTACGGACTGGTTGCCGTCTACGCGGTGAAGATCGCCCTTCCCCTCCCGTGAACGCCTAAGGTGAGGCCGTGGCCACCCTTTTCCCCGCCCTCGACGCGCTCCCGCACCCGGACCGGACCGCCCTGCGGTTCGGTGGACGCGCCCTCACCTACGCCGGGCTGGCGGCGGCCTCGGCCGCGCTGGCCGAGCGGATCGGCGGCGCGGGGCGGGTGGCGTTGTGGGCCACGCCCTCGCTGGAGACGGCGGTCGCCGCGGTCGCGGCCCTGCGGGCCGGTGTGCCGGTCGTCCCCCTGAACCCGAAGACGGGCGAACGGGAGCTGGCGCACATCCTGGCCGACAGCACCCCCGCCCTCGTGCTCGCCGCCGCCGGGGTCGAACTGCCCGCAGGCCTGGAGGAGCTGCCCCGTACGGACGTCCCGACGGACGTCCCCACGGACGTCCCGACGGAGGCGCCCCCGGGCGCGGGGGCCACCGGCCCCGAGGACACCGCCTTCGTGATCTACACCTCCGGCACCACCGGCCCGCCCAAGGGGGCCCTTCTGCCGCGGCGGGCCGTCGCGGCCACCCTGGACGCCCTGGAGGACTCCTGGGAGTGGACGGAGTCCGACACCGTGGTGCACGCGCTGCCGCTGTTCCACGTGCACGGGCTGGTGCTCGGCACGCTGGGACCGCTGCGCCGCGGCGGGACCGTGCACCACCTCGGCTCCTTCTCCCCCGAGGGCGTGACCGCCGCCCTCGCGGCGGGCGGCACCATGCTGTTCGGGGTGCCGACCATGTACCACCGGCTGGCCGGCGCGGTGTCCGGGGACCCGGGGCTCGCCGCCGCCCTCACCGGGGCCCGGCTGCTGGTCTCCGGTTCGGCGGGGCTGCCGCTGCACGACCACGAGCGGATCTCCGCCGCCACCGGCCGCCGCGTGATCGAGCGGTACGGGATGACGGAGACCCTGATGAACACCAGCGTACGCGCCGACGACGCGGCCTCCGCGCCGGGCACCGTGGGCGTGCCGGTGCGCGGGGTGGAACTGCGCCTGGTGGACGAGGACGGCTCCGCGCTGGCCCCGACCGCTTCCGCGGACGGGGAGACCATCGGGGAGATCCAGGTGCGCGGCCCGAACCTCTTCACCGCGTACCTGAACCGGCCCGACGCCACCGCCGCCGCCTTCACCGCGGACGGCTGGTTCCGCACCGGTGACATGGCCACCCGGGACGCCGCCGGACACGTGCGGATCGTCGGCCGGAAGGCCACCGACCTGATCAAGAGCGGCGGGTTCAAGATCGGCGCGGGCGAGATCGAGAACGCCCTCCTGGACCACCCGCGGGTCCGCGAGGCCGCCGTCACCGGCGAGCCCGACCCGGACCTCGGGGAACGGGTCACCGCCTGGATCGTGCCCGCCGACCCGGACCGCCCGCCCACCGCCGACGAGTTGGCCGACCACGTGGCCCGCACCCTCGCCCCGCACAAGCGGCCCCGGACGGTCCACTACCTCGACGCCCTGCCGCGCAACGACCTCGGGAAGATCATGAAGAGGTCCCTCCATGGCTGAGCCCGGGGCGCAGCCCTCCCCCGCCGGCCCCGGCCCGGCCCCGGCCGCCCCGCGGCTCTCCGCCCGTGAGGCCCTGGCCGCCGTGACCGACCCGGGCAGCTTCACCGAGCTGCCCGCCCCGGCCGTGCCGCCGGGCCCGACCCCGGCCGACGGGCCACTGGGCTGGGAGGGGTACGACGACTCCCGGGCCCGCGCGGCGGACCGCACCGGCGAGGAGGAGTCGGTGGTCTGCGGCACCGCCCGGATCGGCGGCCGCGAGACCGTCCTCGTCTCCTTCGAGTTCCTGTTCCTCGGCGGCTCCCTCGGGCAGCGCACCGGTGACCGGCTGGAGGCCGCCTACGCCCTGGCCCGCGCACGACGCCTGCCGCTGGTCTCGTTGATCGCCACCGGCGGCTCCCGGATGCAGGAGGGCATGCTCGCCCTCACCCAACTCCAGCGGGTGGCACGGCAGTCGGTACTGACCCGGTCCGCGGGCCTGCCCCAGCTGGCCGTGTTGCGCGACCCGACCACCGGTGGCGGCTGGGCCACGCTCGGGGCGGGCGCCGACGTGGTGCTGGCGCTGCCGGGGGCACAGGTCGGCTTCGCGGGCTCCCGGGTGCGGCCCGCCGACGCCGATCCGGCCGCGTACACGGCGGAGAGCCAGTACGCCGGCGGCCACGTGGACGAGGTCGTACCGGCCGCCCGGCTGCGGGCCGCGCTCGCCGACTGGCTGCTGCTCCTCGCCCCCGGCCCCGCCGGTCCGGCCGGCCCCGGCTTCCCCGCCGGAGCCGGTGCCGGCGCCGAGGGGGAAGGGACCCCCGAGCCCGCCGAGCCGCCCGCCGCGCTGGCCGCGGCCCCCGAGCCCGCCTCGGGTTGGGAGGCCGTCCGGCAGGCCCGACACCCGGGCCGCCCCCGCGCGGACGCCTACCTGGACTCCTACTTCGAGCTGCGCCGCGAGCTCTCCGGCGACCGGGCGGGCGGCACCGACCCGGGCGTGCGGTGCGGCTTCGGCCTGCACCAGGGCCGCACCGTGGCCTACGCCGCCCAGTGCGGCACCGCCACCCGCCCGGCCGGCTACCGCACCGCGACCCGGCTGATCTCGCTGGCCGACCGGCTCGGCATCCCCGTCCTCACCCTGGTGGACACCCCCGGCGCCGCCAATGACGCGGTTGCCGAACGGGCCGGCGCGGGCGCCGCCATCGCGGGCACCTTCGCCGCGGTCGCCGGGGCCCGGGTGCCCGTCACCACCCTGCTCATCGGCGAGGGCGGCTCGGGCGGGGCACTGGCCCTGGCCGCGCCCGGCAACACCTGGGTCACCCCGGACAGCTACTTCTCGGTGATCGCACCCGAGTTGGCCACGGCCATCCTCAAGCGCCCCGCCGACCAGGCCCCGCGCACCGCCGACCAACTGCGCCTGCGCCCCCAGGACCTGGTCGAGCTGGGCGTGGCCCGCGGCGTGGTCGCCCCGGCCTGAGCCCGGGACGCGCGGTCGCACCACGGGGCGCGGGACGCGGTCGGGGCGCGGTCGGCGCCGAGGGCTCGGCCGGCGCTCGGTCGGGCGCCGAGGGGCCGGTCAGGGTTGCGGGTCGCGGGCGTCGTAGCGGGCGAATCCGCGCCAGCGGGCCCCGAGCACGGCCACCGCGAGCACGCACGCGATCCCGCCGCCGGTGATGGCGGTCCGGGGCGAGGCGAGGTCGGCGGTCACCCCGGCGAGGAAGTCGCCGAGCCGCGGGCCGCCCGCCACCACCACGATGAACACGCCCTGGAGCCGGCCGCGCATCTCGTCGGGGGTGGCGGTCTGGAGCATCGTGCTGCGGAACACCATGGACACCGTGTCGGACCAGCCCGCCAGGGCCAGGAAGAACAGCCCCCACCAGAGGTCCCGGGTGAGACCGAAGACGGCGATCGCGGTGCCCCAGGCGGCCACCGACACCAGGATGGCCAGCCCGTGCCGCCGGATCCGGCCGGTCCACCCGGAGAACAGCCCGCCGAGCAGCGCGCCGACCGCCGGCGCGGCGACCAGCAGACCGACCGTCCTGGCGTCCCCGTCGTACCAGAGCACGGCGACGGCCGGGAACAGCGCGCGGGGGTGGGCCAGGACCATGGCGCACATGTCGGAGAAGAAGGTCATGCGGACGTTGGGGCGGGTGGCGAGGAACCGCAGCCCGTCCAGGACGGAGGCCCGGCCCCGCTTGTCCCCGGCGCGGTCGGGCTTCATCGGGGGCAGCCGCCACATCGCGTACAGGGCGGCGGCGAAGGTGACGGCGTCGATGAGGTAGGCCGCCTGGTAGCCCCACCAGCCCACGATCAGTCCGCCGAGCATCGGCCCGGCCATCATGCCGGTGGTGTTGGTGACGGAGCCGAGGGCGTTCGCGGCGGGCAGCTGCTCGGGCGGCAGCAGCTTGGGGATCATGGCGTTGCGGGCGGGCGAGATCAACGCGAAGCACACCGCCTGGAGGGCCACCACGGTGTAGAGGAACCAGACCCGGTGGTAGCCGGCGAGGGCGGCGGCGGCCAGGGCCACCGACAGTCCGGCGGCCCCGGCGGCGCTGTACAGACCGAGCTTGCGCCGGTCCACGGTGTCCGCGATGGCCCCGCCGTACAGCCCGAACACCACCAGCGGCACCAGCGAGAAGAGCCCGACCAGGCCCACGGAGAAGCTGGAGCCGGTGATGTCGTACACCTGGAGGGAGATCGCGAGGGCCGTCATGCCCTGGCCGAGCCAGGAGATGGTGTTGCCGGTCCACAGCCGCCGGTAGTCCGCCGACTCCCGCAGCGGGGTGAGGTCGGCGAAGATCCGGGAGCGGCGCGGGGCGGGGTCCGGCGGGGCGGCCTTCGGGTCCGGCGCGGGGGTGTCGTCCGCCCCCGGGAGGTCCGTGCCGCGGGCGTCGGGGCCCTCCGGGCCGGGTATGTCCGAGGTCGTTCGAGTCACACGCGATGCTAACCGTCCCGCTTCGCGACCGAAAACGGATTCCCGCTGGGCGGACACCCCCCGTCCGCCCCTTCCCCACGGGCCCGTCCACGCCTCCCGCACATCTGCCGTTCGCATCGGGGTACCCGTTGAACTCGCCTTTGTTTACCGGGGATTGACCGAAACAGCGTTCGCCCGGAGCCTCGGGGCGGCTCATCATGAAACGACTCGTATGTCCAGGGAGGCGAAGTGATCGAACCTGGCAAGAGCACTTCAGGAACTTCCGGAACCGGCACCGGACTGCGGGGGGCCGACCCGGCTCCCGCGACCCTCACCCTCGGCGTGGAGGAGGAGTTCCTCCTCGTGGACCCCCGGACCTGGCGGCTGGCCCCGGTCGCCGCCGAGGTGCTCGCCTCGGTGGGCGGGGGCCGCCCCGAACTCCACTCCGAGGGCACCCGCTACCAGCTGGAGATCGCCAGCCCCGTCGCCACCACCGCGATCGGACTCCGCGACGAACTGGCCTCGCTGCGGCGCCTGTTGGCCAAGGCCGCCCGTGAGCACGGCTGCCGGCTGCTCGCCAGCCCCTCCCCGGTGCTGGCCCGGCAGGCCCCGCTCCACCTGAACCACGACGAACCCCGCCAGCGCGAGCAGTTCCAGCGGTTCGGGGCCCTCACCGACAACCTGATCGGCTGCGGCCGCCACATCCACGTCGGCACCCTCGACACCGACACCGCCGTCGCCGTGGCCAACCGGATCCGCCCCTGGCTGCCCACCCTGATCGCCCTCGGCGCCAACTCCCCCTTCTGGGACGGCCGGGACACCGGGCACGCCAGCTGGCGCGCGCTGGCCTGGGGCTCCTGGCCCTCCGCGGGCCTGCCCCCGCACTTCTCCTCCACCGCGCACTACCGGCACTCCGTCCAGCTGCTGCTGAACTCCGGGGCCGCCCTCGACGTCAAGATGGTCTACTGGGACCTCCGCCCCTCGGGCAGCTGGCCCACCCTGGAGATCCGGGCCCCCGACATGTCCCCCGACCTCGACGCGGCCGTGCTCCAGGCCGCCCTCGGGCGGGCCCTCGTCGCCACCGCCCTCCGTGACCTGGACGCCGGGGACCCCTCCCCCGTCCCCCGCGACGAGATCCTCCGCCTCGCCCGCTGGCGGGCGGCGCACGACGGACTGGAGGGCTACGGCCTCGACCCGTACACGGGGGCCGAGGTCCCCGCCGCCGCCCTCGCGGAAGCGCTGCTGGACCACCTCGCCCCGGCCCTGGCCGCCGCGGGCGACCTCGGCCACGCCTCGGCCGCCCTCACGGACCTGCTGCGGGAGGGCTCCGGCGCCCACCGCCAACGCGCCGTCCACGCCCGCCGCGGCAGCCTCGCGGACGTCCTCCACCACCTGGCCGACGCCACCGAGGACCTGTAACCGGCACCGGGCCCGCACCGCCCGGCCGGACGCCCGCGTCCCGCACGCCCGCGGTCCGCGCCCCCGCCCCACCCCCGGCGGGAGCGCCCCGAACGGGGTCACCGCCCCGCGCACCGCCCCCGAAAAGCCGAAGTGCCCCGACCCGGTGGACCCGGGCGGGGCACTGAACGAGCCGGTCGCATCGTTTCTGCGCGACAGGCCCTGCGGTGGGGCGGGTGGGACTCGAACCCACGGCCGACGGATTATGAGTCCGCTGCTCTAACCGGCTGAGCTACCGCCCCTCCACGGCGTGGCGCGTACATGTGTGCGCGCCGTCTGCCGCAGCATAGCCGCTCATACGATCTCCTGCTCCGGATGGCCCGCGTGATCGGCTGCGCTCGCGGAGTGAGACCGTTCCGAGCCGTGGGCGGTTCCCGGGAGGGGCCCGGAAAACACGAAAGAGGACCCGCCTGGGTCCTCTGTCGATCAGCTCCCCCGACTGGACTCGAACCAGTAACCTGCCGGTTAACAGCCGGCTGCTCTGCCAATTGAGCTACAGGGGATCGCGCTCCCCCGACTGGACTCGAACCAGTAACCTGCCGGTTAACAGCCGGCTGCTCTGCCAATTGAGCTACAGGGGATTGCTGCGTTGCACCGAACAGTCCTCCCACCGGCTTGCCGGGGGGCGGTCGCTCGCTGCGAGACATAGATTAGCGCAAGCAGGGGGGTGCTCCGCCAATCGGTATCCCGCGGGGTCCCGGGGGCGGCCGGGCACCGACTCAACGAAGGGTGACAGACCATGCGCTACAGGCTCACGTTCGTCGCCGGACTGGCCCTGGGCTACGTCCTCGGCACGCGTGCGGGGCGGGAGCGGTACGAGCAGATCAAGAAGTCCGCACGGGAGATCGCGCAGAACCCGGCCGTGCGCAACACGGCCGAGACCGCCGCGCAGACCGGGCGGCAGTTCGCGGGGCGGGCCTTCGCCGCCGTGGGCGACAAGGTGGGGGACGCCGTCCCCGACACGGTCAGCGCCCGGATCCGCGCCTTCGCGGGACGCTCCCCCGCAGACGAGGACGAGTGGGGCACCAGCAACACCTGAGCGGCCTACCGCACCGGCGGGTCCGCCCCGCCGGTGCGGCAGAATCTTCCGCATGGGGATAGTCGCCGGGCTGGACAGCTCTTCCGCCTTCACTCGCATCGTCGTCTGCGACACGGACACGGGCGCCGTACTCCGGCAGGGCTATGCCCCCCATCCCCAGCCCGAGGGCGAGAGCAGACCGTACGAGACCGATCCGCAGTCCTGGCTGCTCTCCCTGGGCGAGGCCGCCGGCGGCGGACTGCTCGAAGGGGTGCAGGCCATCGGGGTCTCGGCCCAGCAACACGCGCTGCTGCCGCTGGACTCCGCGGGGAACCTGGTCCGCCCCGCCCTCGTCGGCAACGACAAGCGGGCGCAGGTCGCGGCACTGGAACTGGTGGACGCCCTCGGCGGCCGGGAGGGCTGGGCCGAGGCGGTGGGCAGCGTCCCGCAGCCCGCGCAGCCCGTGGCCAAGCTGGCCTGGCTGGCGCGCACCGAACCGGAGGCGGCCCGGCGCACCGCCATGCTGATGCAGCCGCACGACTGGCTGGTCTGGCAGCTCCTCGGTCGGCCCGCCCGGCGGACCACCGACCGCGGCGCGGCCTCCGGCACCGGCTACTGGTCCCCCGCCACCGGCTCCTACCGGCCCGACCTCGTCGAGCTGGCGCTCGGGCACCGGGCCGTGCTGCCGGAGGTGCTGGGCCCGGCCGAGGCGGCGGGCACCACTCCGGAGGGGCTGCTGATCTCGGCCGGTACCGGGGAGACCATGGCCGCCGCCCTGGGGTTGGGGCTGGCGCCCGGGGACGCGGTGGTCTCGCTGGGGGCCTCCGGCTCCGTGATGGCCGTGCACCACGAGGCGCTGACCGAGCCCTCGGGGACCATCACCTCCCTGGCCGACGCGGCGGGGCTGCACCTGCCGGTCGTGTACACCTCGAACGCGGTCCGGGCGCTGCGCGGCACCGCCGAGCTGTTGGGCACGGACCTGGACGGGCTGTCGGAGCTGGCGCTGAAGTCCACGCCGGGCGCGCACGGACTGGTGCTGCTGCCGTACCTGGAGGGCGAGCGGACCCCGGAGCTGCCGCACGCGGCGGGCACCCTGACCGGGCTGCGGCGGGACTCGATGAAGCCGGAGCACCTGGCGCGGGCCGCGGTGGAGGGCATGCTCTGCGGTCTGGCGGACGCCCTGGACGTCCTGCGTTCGCGCGGGGTGGCGATCCGGCGGGTGTTCCTGCTGGGGGCCGCGGCGGAACTGCCCGCGGTGCAGGCGGCGGCCCCGGGGCTGTTCGGCACGCAGATCGTGGTGCCGCAGCCGGCGGACTACGCGGCGCTGGGCGCGGCCCGGCAGGCCGCCTGGGCGCTGGGCGTGGCGCAGGGCACGCTGGCCGCGCACACCCCGCCGGCCTGGCAGGGCGCGGCGGTGCAGGTGTTCGAGGCGGGCGAGGAGCTGGCGGCCTGGCAGGCGGTGCGGCAGCAGTTCGTGGCCACCCGCGAGCAGCTGCACCCGGGGGCCTTCTGAGGGTGTCGGGGCGGGGTCCCGCGGGCCCCGTCCGGAGCCCGGCCGGGTGTGTCGGGAGCGGGGTCCGGGGTCGTCGGGCGTACGGCCGGAGGGCGTAGGGCCGGGGGCCGTTCGGTCAGCCTTTTGACCTGCCTTTGCGAAAAAGGGTGGGGGTCGGGCCGGTGGGTGGCCGAAGATTGGGGTGACCCCCGATCTTGCCTACCCGGAGCCTGCGCGTGCTCATAAGACTTCTGCGGACCCATCTGGGCCCGTACCGGAAACCCATCGGCCTGCTGGTGCTGCTGCAGCTGCTCCAGACCAGCGCGACCCTGTACCTGCCCACGTTGAACGCGGACATCATCGACAACGGTGTCATCAAGGGCGACACGGGCTACATCCTCGGCTTCGGCGCGCTGATGCTGGGCGTCAGCTTCGTGCAGCTGCTGTGCAACATCGGTGCCGTGTACTTCGGCGCGCGGACGGCCGCGGCGTTGGGGCGGGACGTGCGGGCGGCGGTGTTCGACCGCGTGCAGAGCTTCTCGGCCCGTGAGCTGGGGCAGTTCGGCGCGCCCTCGCTGATCACGCGGACCACGAACGACGTCCAGCAGGTGCAGATGCTGGTGCTGATGTCGTTCACCCTGATGGTCTCGGCGCCGATCATGTGCATCGGCGGCATCGTGATGGCGCTGTCCCTGGACGTGCCGCTGTCGGCGGTGCTGCTGGGCGTGGTGCCGGTGCTCGGTGTCTCGGTGGGGTCGATCGTGGTGCTGACGCGGCCGCTGTTCCGGCAGATGCAGTCGCGGTTGGACACGGTGAACCGGGTGCTGCGGGAGCAGATCAGCGGCAACCGCGTGATCCGGGCCTTCGTCCGGGACGGCTACGAGCGGGACCGGTTCGAGCGGGCCAACACGGAGCTGACGGACGTGTCCCTGTCGGCCGGGCGGCTGATGGCGCTGATGTTCCCCACGGTGATAGTGGTCGTGAACATGTCCAGCGTCGCGGTGGTCTGGTTCGGTGCGATGCGGATCGACAGCGGGGGCATGGAGATCGGCGCGCTGACCGCCTTCCTCGCCTACCTGATGCAGATCGTCATGTCCGTGATGATGGCCACCTTCATGTTCATGATGGTGCCGCGGGCCGAGGTGTGCGCGGAGCGGATCCAGGCGGTGCTGGACACGGAGTCCAGCGTGGTGCCGCCCGCGGACCCGCTGCGGGAGCTGGCGGAGCGCGGGGCGCTGGAGCTGCGGGGCGCGGACTTCCGCTATCCGGGTGCCGAGGCGCCGGTGCTGATCGGGGTGGACCTGGTGGCCCGCCCCGGTGAGACCACGGCGGTGATCGGTTCCACGGGCAGCGGGAAGTCCACGCTGCTGGGCCTGGTGCCCCGGCTGTTCGACGTGACGGGCGGCGAGGTGCTGGTGGACGGCGCGGACGTGCGCCGGATCGATCCGGCGCTGCTGGCCCGCACGGTCGGGATGGTGCCGCAAAAGCCGTACCTGTTCTCGGGGACGGTGGCGTCGAACCTGCGCTACGGCCGGCCGGACGCCACCGACGAGGAGCTGTGGCGGGCCCTGGAAGTCGCCCAGGCCAAGGGCTTCGTCGCGGAGCTGGAGGGCGGTCTGGAGGCGCCGATCGCGCAGGGCGGCACGAACGTGTCGGGCGGGCAGCGGCAGCGACTGGCGATCGCGCGGACGCTGGTGCAGCGCCCGGAGATCTACCTGTTCGACGATTCCTTCTCGGCCCTGGACTACGCGACGGACGCGGCCCTGCGGGCGGCGCTGTCCCGGGAGACGGAGGACGCGACGGTGGTGATCGTGGCGCAGCGCGTCTCGACGATCCGGGACGCCGACCGGATCGTGGTCCTGGACGAGGGCCGGGTCGTGGGGGTGGGCCGGCATCACGAGCTGATGGCGGACAACGAGACGTACCGGGAGATCGTGCTCTCCCAGCTGACGGAGGCGGAGGCCGCATGAGCGGGCCCGGTGGACGGATGATGATGGGGCCCGCGCAGAAGTCGATGGACTTCAAGGGCTCCGGCAAGCGGCTGCTGGCGCAGTTGGCGAAGGACCGGGTCAGGCTGTGGGGCATGGTCGCGGCCGTGGTCGGCAGCGTGACGATGACGGTGATCGGGCCGAAGATCCTCGGGCACGCCACGGACCTGGTGTTCGCGGGGATCGTGGGGCGTCAGATGCCGGCCGGGCAGACGAAGGAGCAGGCCCTTGAGGGGCTGCGGGCCCGGGGCGAGGGCGGCATGGCGGACATGCTGTCGGGGACGGACTTCACGCCGGGTCAGGGCATCGACTTCGGTGCGGTGGGCCGGACGGCGCTGTGGGCGCTGCTGGTGTTCGCGCTGGCGGGGCTGCTGATGCTGGTGGCGACGCGGCTGTCGAACCACGTCATGAACGGCGCGGTGTACCGGCTGCGGCAGGAGTTGCAGGCGAAGCTGTCGCGGCTGCCGCTGTCGTACTTCGACCGGCAGAAGCGCGGTGAGGTGCTGAGCCGGGCGACGAACGACATCGACAACATCGGGCAGACCCTCCAGCAGACGATGGGCCAGTTGCTGAACTCGCTGCTGACCATCGTGGGCGTGCTGGCGATGATGTTCTGGATCTCGCCGTTGCTGGCACTGGTCGCGCTGGTGACGGTGCCGGTCTCGATCGTGATCGCGGCGCGGATCGGCAAGCGGGCGCAGCCGCAGTTCGTGGCCCAGTGGAAGACCACGGGCGCGTTGAACGCGCACGTGGAGGAGATGTACTCGGGCCACACGCTGGTGAAGGTGTTCGGGCGGCAGGAGGAGTCCGCGAAGGTGTTCGCGGAGTCCAACGAGGAGCTGTTCCGGGCCTCGTTCAAGGCGCAGTTCGTCAGTGGTCTGATGCAGCCGGTGATGTTCTTCGTGTCGAACATCAACTACGTGCTGGTGGCGGTGGTCGGTGGGCTGCGGGTGGCCTCGGGCACCCTGTCCATCGGTGACGTGCAGGCCTTCATCCAGTACTCGCGGCAGTTCTCGATGCCGCTGACGCAGGTGGCGTCGATGGCGAACCTGGTGCAGTCCGGGGTGGCCTCGGCGGAGCGGGTGTACGAGCTGCTGGACGCGCCGGAGCAGGAGCCCGAGGCGGAGTTCCCGGAGCGGCCCGCGGAGCTGAAGGGGCAGGTCACGCTGGAGGAGGTGGCCTTCCGCTACGACCCGGAGAAGCCACTGATCGAGAAGCTGTCGCTGTCGGTGGAGCCGGGTCAGACGGTGGCGATCGTGGGTCCGACGGGGGCGGGCAAGACCACCCTGGTGAACCTGCTCATGCGGTTCTACGAGGTGACGGGCGGTCGGATCAGCCTGGACGGGACGGACGTGTCCCGGATGACCCGCGAGGAGCTGCGGGCGGGCATCGGGATGGTGCTCCAGGACACCTGGCTGTTCGGGGGCACGATCGCGGAGAACATCGCCTACGGGGCCTCGCGCGAGGTGACCCGGGAGGAGATCGAGGAGGCGGCGCGGGCCGCGCACGCGGACCGGTTCATCCGGACGCTGCCGGAGGGCTACGACACGCTCCTCGACGACGAGGGCGCGGGGGTCAGCGCGGGCGAGAAGCAGCTCATCACGATCGCGCGGGCCTTCCTGTCGGATCCGGTGATCCTGGTGCTGGACGAGGCGACGAGCTCGGTGGACACCCGTACCGAGGTGCTGATCCAGAAGGCGATGGCCCGGCTGGCGCACGGCCGTACCTCGTTCGTGATCGCGCACCGGCTCTCCACGATCCGGGACGCCGACGTAATCCTGGTGATGGAGAACGGCTCGATCGTGGAGCAGGGCTCGCACGCGGAGCTGCTGGCCGCGGAGGGCGCGTACGCCCGGCTGTACGCGGCGCAGTTCGCGCAGGCGGTGGCCGAGGTGGACTGACCGGGCCCGGCCCGGTCCGGCCAGGGGGGAGGGCTTCGGCCCTCCCCCCTTCCGGGTTTCCGGGGCCGTGCGGGCCGGTCGTCAGTCCAGGTAGCCGCGGAGTTGTTCGGCGAAGGCGTGGTCGCGGAGCTTGTTGAGGGTCTTGGACTCGATCTGGCGGATCCGTTCGCGGGTCACGCCGAAGATCCGGCCGATCTCCTCCAGGGTGCGGGGGCGGCCGTCGACGAGGCCGTAGCGGAGCTGGACCACCTTGCGCTCGCGCTCCCCGAGGGTGGAGAGGACGGCTTCGAGGTGTTCGCGGAGCAGGAAGAAGGCGGCGGATTCCACCGGGGAGGCGGCATCGCCGTCCTCGATGAGGTCGCCGAGGGCCACGTCCTCCTCCTCGCCGACGGGGGCGTGCAGGGACACGGGCTCCTGGGCCAGTCTGAGGACCTCCCCGACGCGTTCCGGGGTGAGTTCCAGATGGGCGGCGACCTCTTCGGCGGTGGGTTCGTAGCCGCGTTCCTGGAGCATCCGGCGCTGGACCCGCACCACGCGGTTGATCAGCTCGACCACGTGCACCGGGACGCGGATGGTGCGGGCCTGGTCGGCGAGGGCCCGGGACATGGCCTGGCGGATCCACCAGGTCGCGTAGGTGGAGAACTTGTAGCCGCGGGCGTAGTCGAACTTCTCCACGGCGCGGATGAGACCGAGGTTGCCCTCCTGCACCAGGTCCAGCATGGTCAGGCCGCGGCCCACGTAGCGCTTGGCCACCGAGACGACCAGGCGCAGGTTGGCCTCGATCAGGCGGCGCTTGGCCATCCGGCCCATGACCACGATCCGGTCGAGGTCGAGGGCGAGCTGCGAGTCGAGGTCACCGGCCGTGCCCAGCTTCTCCTCGGCGAACAGGCCGGCCTCGACCCGGCGGGCCAGTTCCACTTCCTCCGCCGCTGACAGCAGCGGGATCCGTCCTATCTCGCGCAGGTACTGGCGGAACAGGTCGGAGGTGGTGCCGCCGGTGTCGGTGCGGCGGCGTTGGGCCGGGACCTCCGCGGCGGACTCGTCCTCCGCTTCCGGGCGGCGCCCCGCCCCGTGCCCCGGCTCGTCCCCTTCTTCCTCGCCGTCCCCGTCCTCGTGCCGGGCGTGCGCCTCGGCTTCGGCCGCCGCGTGGGCCGCCGCGTCGGCGTCGGTCACGGGGGCCTCCGCTTCGGGTTCCGCTTCGGCTCCCGGGCGGGGTGCCGCCCCGTCGGGGGCCGGGGGGCCGGGCTCGGTGGCCCCGGGCGGGGCCGTCCCCGGCGCGCGCGGGTCGGTCCCCGCCGCCGCGGGACGTCCGGCCGGACGCGCGGGGGGCACGGCTTCGGTCGGGGTCAGGATCCGGGTCTGCACGGGGGCGACCTCCAGGGCTCCGAGGACTCAAGCGCCGCGATTCAGTGTGGGGTACGACACATCACTGTCACGAGGGGCGTGCGGGCACTTTCTGAGTCCGCTGCGTGACCGGATGGTTACCCGCAGCCCGGAATCCGATGCCCGTTCGCACGCGCGTCCGGGGAAGACCCGGCGGCGGTGGTGTCCGGCGGAGGGCTCAGAGGGCGGCGGCGCCCTGGTTGCGGAGGGCCCGTCCGTACTGCTGGAGGACCCAGAGTTCGTTCTGCACGGCGGCCAGTTGCTCGGCGGGGGCGTGCGGGCCCAGGCGGGCCATGGAGCCCTGGATGTCGTGGACGCGGCGGTCCACGGCCCGGAGTCGGACCTGGACCAGCTGGACCCCGGCGTAGACCTCGTCGACGGTCTTGGCGTGGATGGCCTCGACGGCCAGCTCGGTGACCATGGCGCGGACGGTGTCGTCGGGGGCGGCCTCGCGGACCCGGGCCAGGTAGCCGTCCCCGCCCTGGGCGGCGCCGCCCGCCTCCTGGATGGCCTCGCGGACCGTGGCGTACGGCGGGGCGGTGAACTCGTCGGCCCCGTAGGCGTCGAAGGCGGGCGAGACCAGTTCCGGGCGCTGGAGGGCCAGCTTGAGCAGTTCCCGCTCGGTGCGGTGGGCGGGGCTGCGGAGGTTCAGGGCGGGGCCGGAGGGGAAGCGCTCGGCCGCCGGGGCGGGCTCGTGGGCCGGGCCGCGGCCGGGCCCTCCGCGACCGCCGGACTGCTGCTGCGGTCGGCCGCCGCGGTCGCGGGCCCAGCGGGCCTGCTGGGCCACCCGCTTGACGACGAACTGCTCGTCGAGGATGCCGAGCATGCCGGCGAGCTGCACGGCGGACTCGTGCTGGATGGCGATGTTCTTGATCTTGGCGACCACGGGGGCGGCCTCGTCGAGGGCCGCGGCCCGGCCCGCGGGGTTCTCCAGGTTGTGCCGGGAGACGATGTGTCGCATCGCGAACTCGAAGAGCGGGGTGCGCGAATCCACCAGGCTCTGCACGGCCGGGTCGCCCTCGGCGAGGCGGAGCTCGCAGGGGTCCATGCCGCCCGGGGTGATCGCGATGGAGGTCTCGGCGGCGAACTTCTGGTCGTCCTCGAAGGCGCGCAGGGCGGCCTTCTGGCCGGCGGCGTCCCCGTCGAAGGTGAAGATCACTTCGGCGGTGGCGTTGTCCATGAGGAGTCGCCGCAGGATCTTGATGTGGTCCCCGCCGAAGGCGGTGCCGCAGGTGGCGATGGCGGTGGTGACCCCGGCGAGGTGGCAGGCCATGACGTCGGTGTAGCCCTCGACGACCACGGCCCGGCTGGTCCGGGCGATCTCCTTCTTGGCCAGGTCGACCCCGTAGAGGACCTGGGACTTCTTGTAGATCGGGGTCTCGGGGGTGTTGAGGTACTTGGGGCCGTTGTCGTCCTCGCGGAGCTTGCGCGCGCCGAAGCCGACGACCTCCCCGGTGATGTCGCGGATGGGCCACATGAGGCGGCCGCGGAACCGGTCGATGGGCTTGCCGCTGCGGCTGTCCTGGGCGAGGCCCGAGGTGATCAGCTCGCGGTCGGTGAAGCCCTTGCCGCGCAGGAAGCGGGTCAGGTGGTCCCAGCCCGCCGGGCTGTAGCCCACGCCGAAGTGGGCGGCGGCGGCCTGGTCGAAGCCGCGTTCGGCGAGGAAGCGGCGGCCGATCTCGGCCTCGGGGCCGTCGAGCTGGGACACGTAGAACTGGGCGGCGGCCTTGTGGGCCTCCACCAGCCGGATGCGCTCGCCGCGGCCGCTGGTGCCCGCGGTGTACCCGCCCTCCTCGTAGCGGAGGGTGATGCCCGCCTGTCCGGCGAGCCGTTCCACCGCCTCCGAGAAGGAGAGGTGGTCGATCTTCATGATGAAGTCGAGGGTGTCCCCGCCCGCCTGGCAGCCGAAGCAGTGGTACAGCCCCTTGCTGGGGCTGACCTGGAAGGACGGGGACTTCTCGTCGTGGAAGGGGCAGAGGCCCTTGAGGTTGCCGCCGCCGGCGTTGCGCAGCTGGAGGTACTCCGAGACCACGGCGTCGATCGGGACCGCGTCCCGCACCGCCTTCACGTCGTCGTCGTTGATCCTGCCTGCCACGCGTGAAGTCTACGGCGGCCGCGGGGGGTCCCTCAGCCGGCCGGCTCCTCCAGGGGGACGGCCGGGTCGGCGAGGACGTCCGGGTCCACCACCGCGCCGGTCCTGATCAGCGCCTGGATGGGTGCGGTGACGTCCCACACGTTGACGTTCATCCCGGCGAGGACCCGGCCCTCCGACAGCCAGAAGGCGATGAACTCGCGCTTGGCGGCGTCCCCGCGGATGACGACCTGGTCGTAGCTGCCGGGCGGGGCGTACCCCGAGTACTCCAGGCCCACGTCGTACTGGTCGGAGAAGAAGTAGGGGATCCGGTCGTAGCTGACGGCGCGGCCGAGCATGGCGAGGGCGGCGGCCGGTCCGCCGTTGAGGGCGTTGGCCCAGTGCTCGACGCGGAGCCGGGTGCCGAGGACCGGGTGGTGGGCGGCGGCCACGTCGCCCACGGCGAACACGTCGGGGTCGGAGGTGCACAGGGAGGCGTCCACGGCGATGCCGCCGCCGTGCTCGCGGTCCACCAGGGCCAGGCCGGCCGTCTCGGCGAGGGCGGTGCGGGGAGCCGCGCCGATGGCGGCGAGGACGGCGTGCGCGGGGTGCTCCTCGCCGTCGTCGGTGCGGGCGGCCAGCACCATGCCGTCCTGCCCGACGATCTCGGTGAGCCTGGCCCCGAAGTGGAAGCGGACCCCGTGCTCGGCGTGCAGGTCGGCGAAGAGCCGGCCGAGCTCGGGCCCCAGCACCGAGTGCAGCGGGGTGGGCTCGGGCTCGACGACGGTGACCTCGGCCCCGTAGCCGCGGGCGGCGGCGGCCACCTCCAGGCCGATCCAACCGGCCCCGGCGATCACCAGGTGGCCGTTGTCCCGGCCCAACGAGGCCAGCACCCGGCGCAGCCGTTCGGCGTGGGCGAGCCGACGCAGGTGGTGGACGCCCGCGAGGTCGGTGCCGGGGATCTCCAGGCGGCGGGGCTCCGCTCCGGTGGCGAGCAGCAGCCGGTCGTAGTGGACCACGGTGCCGTCCCCGAGGAGGACGGTCTTCGCCGTGCGGTCCAGGTGGACGGCGGCCTGCCCGAGGTGCAGTTCGACGTCCGCGCGGGCGTACCAGGCCGGTTCGTGCACGAACACGGACTCGCGTTCCTTCTCCCCGGTGAGGAAGCCCTTGGACAGCGGGGGCCGTTCGTAGGGATGGTCGCGCTCGTCACTGATCATGATCACGCGGCCGGTGAACCCCTCGGACCTGAGGGTTTCGGCTGCCTTTGCCCCGGCCAGCCCTCCGCCGACGATGACGAACGTCCGGTGTGCGTCGACCACCTGATGCCTCCTCATAACCTCTTCGCCACATGCGGCCACATGCGAGCGTCCCGCACAGAGCCTGCCCCGTGAAGGGGGAGTGGCCCGATCACCTCACCCGCGGCGCGCCGTGAGACGGGCGTGCAGGGAGAGCGCGGAGGCGTCGGTGAGCGAGGCGATCTGGTCGATGACGGCCCGTTTGCGGGCCTTGTCATCGGACGCGGCGTCGAACACGGCACGGAACTGGGGGTCCAGCCCCTCGGGGGCGCGGGCGCTCAGTTCCCGGGCGAGTTCGGCGAGGACGATGCGCTGTTCGGCGCGGACCCGCTCCTGCTCCTCGCGCTGCATGACGTACAGGTCGGCCACGGACTTCAGGACGGCGCACTCGTTGCGGGTGCGGCGCGGGACGACCAGCTCGGCCGAGTACCGGGTGAGCGGGCCGGTCCCGAAGGCGGCACGGGTGGCGGCCTCGGCGGCCAGGCAGAACCGGCCGATGAGCTGGCTGGTGGCGTCCTTCAGCCGGGCCTGTGCCACGGCGGAGCCGTCGTAGCCGTGCGGCCACCACTCCTGGGCCATCAGCCGGTCCAGGGCCTCGCTGAGCTCGGCGGGATCGGTGTCCACGGGCGCGTACCGGCCGATGGCCACCCGCCGGATCTCCTCGCGCTCGGGCTCCGCGAACAGGAGGTTGGGGTCGAGGTGTCCGGCGTGCAGGCTGTCCTCGAAGTCGTGCACCGAGTACGCGACGTCGTCGGACCAGTCCATGACCTGGGCCTCGAAGCACTTGCGGTCGGCCGGGGCCCCCTCGCGCAGCCACGTGAAGACCGGCAGGTCGTCCTCGTAGGCGCCGAACTTCACGGAGTCCGGGTCCGTGGGGTGCCCGCCGCGCGGCCACGGGTACTTGGTGGCGGCGTCCAGGGCGGCCCGGGTGAGGTTGAGGCCGACGCTGGCCGGGCGGCCGTCCGGGCCGGTCACGAACCGCTTCGGTTCCAGCCGGGTCAGCAGGCGCAGCGACTGGGCGTTGCCCTCGAAACCGCCGCAGTCCTTCGCGAACTCGTTGAGGACCTCCTCGCCGTTGTGGCCGAACGGCGGGTGCCCCATGTCGTGGGAGAGACAGGCCGCCTCCACCAGGTCGGGATCGCAGCCGAGGGCCGCGCCGAGCTCCCGCCCCACCTGCGCGCACTCCAGCGAGTGCGTGAGCCGGGTCCGCGGGCTGGCGTCCCAGTCCGCGGAGCGGGTACCGGGGGCGACCACCTGCGTCTTCCCGGCGAGCCGGCGCAGCGCGGCCGAGTGCAGCACCCGCGCCCGGTCCCGCTGGAACGCGGTCCGCCCCGGACGCTTGTCGGGCTCCGGAGCCCAGCGGTCCGTGGCGGCGGGGTCGTATCCGGCGGGGTCGTAGGGGCCTTCGGCGTCGCCGGGGCCGTACGCGGACGGGGCGGGTGCGGTGGTGCCTTCCATGGAGAGACCGTAACCGGAGTCGTGGTCGTGGTGGGGCGGATCGGGTGGGGGCGGGGCGACAGTGGGA
This sequence comes from Streptomyces sp. NPDC097619, assembly GCF_040302735.1. Classification (NCBI taxonomy): domain Bacteria; kingdom Bacillati; phylum Actinomycetota; class Actinomycetes; order Kitasatosporales; family Streptomycetaceae; genus Streptomyces; species Streptomyces sp. NPDC097619. The sequence goes on from NZ_JBEOSD010000029.1 coordinate 24,505, forward strand.
TGTCCGGGGGGTGCCGGGGGCACGGGGGCGGGGCGGGGCGGCGAGTGCCGGGAGGCGGCGGGCCGCTGCGCGGGGCCTTCTCCCCGCCCCGCCCCTTCCCGAACCCGGGGCTCCGCCCCGGCCCCCGAGGGCGCGCCCGATGGGGGCGCGGGCGCCTCGAACGCCGGCGGGGGGTCGGCGAGGCTCCGGACGACGGACAGCTCCAGCCCCGCCGGGGTCACGCGGCGGCGACCGCCGTAGTCAGGGGTGGACGGGCGGGTACGGGTACGGCGGCCGGCGCCGTGAGGTAGCGGTGCAGGACCAGCCGGGCCATCGCGGGATGGTCCCCCAACGGCTCGGCGGCGTACCGCCCGCCCGCCGCCGCGGCCATCGCGGCGAACCGTCCCGGCGCGGCGAAGTACGAGGCCACGGCGGTCCGGTGGTGGCCCCGCGCCGCGAGGGCACGGAGCGCCTCGGGGACGGTCGGAGCCGCCGCCGATGCGTAGCCGGGGAGTACGGGTACGCCCCCGAGCCGTTCGGAGAGCAGGGCCGCGGCGGCACGGGCGTCGGCGGCGTACCGCGGATCGCGGGAGCCCGCGCAGGCCAGGACGACGGCGGCGCCCTCCCGGTTCGGGGTCCAGCCGGTGTCGAGGAGTCGGTCGCAGAGGGCCTCGACGATCAGGGGGTGCGGGCCCAGCGGGGCGGCCACCCGGCAGCGCGGCCCGCCGGCGGCGGCCGCGGCCGCGGCGGCCCGGGGCAGGTCGTGGCCGGTGTGGTGACCGCGGCCGAGCAGGAGCGGGACGAGTACCGCCTCGTCGTCCTCACCACCGGGCGCCCCCCGGAGCCCGGCCAGCGCGTCGCCGAGCAGGGGGGCCGTCAGCTCGATGTGGGCGAGGCGGACCGGCAGCCCCGGCCGCAGTTCGCGGACCCGGCGCAGGAGGGCGCGGGCGGTGTCGGCGGCGCGCGGGTCACGGCTGCCGTGGGCGACGGCGACGAGGGTGGGCATGCGGCTCCGTTCGGCCGTCCCGACCGCCGCGGCCGGGGCGGCTGAGCTGCCAGGGCGCGGGGCGAGGACGAGGATGGGCGGGTGTGCGGGCGAGGAGGGGCGGAGGGGGTGGGGAGGGCGGGGCTCGGGCCGTCGCCGTCCGGGGCGGCCCTTCCCGGGATCCGGGAGTCCGGGTACCGCCGGAGCGCGCGGTGCCGAGGGCGGCGGCGCGGGTGGTGCTCCCGGAACGATCCTCGCGGGTGCGGATTGCGGTGCCGTTGCACGGGCGTGACGGGTGTTTTCCGACTGCTCACGGCGGGCCGGCGGGGGCGCTGAAACCGGGCACAGGGGGTTCCGCGTCCCAGTGGTGGATCGTTTCTTCACAAGGGGGACCCCATGCGCGCACCCGACCCGGCCGACCGGGCCGACGAGGCCGACCGGGCCGAGAGCGGCACCGCGGCCGCCGCGGACACCGCGGACACCGCGGGGGCCACCGAGGCCGCGGGATCCGGCGGCGGCGTACGCGGCACGCGCGGGGCGCGCCGGTGGGTCGGACGGCACCGGCGGCGGCTCGTGCAGGCGGTGATGGTGCTGTGCACGGTGGCCCTGCTGCCCTCGGCGTGGACCCATGCCGTGGCCGCCGACCGGCTGCGGACCACCGCGGAGGCCCCCGCCGCGGACGTGGCGGTGGTCTTCGGGGCCGGACTCTGGAAGGGCCGGCCGACCCCGTACCTCGCCCGCCGGCTGGACGCGGCCGTGGAGCTCTACCGGTCCGGCCGCGTCAAAGTGGTGCTGGTCACCGGGGACAACAGCCGTCGGGAGTACGACGAGCCGGACGCGATGCGCGCCTACCTGACCGGACACGGCGTGCCCGACTCCCGGATCGTCAGCGACTACGCGGGCTTCGACACCTGGGACTCCTGCGTCCGCGCCAAGCGGATCTTCGGCGTGGACCGGGCCGTGCTGATCAGCCAGGGCTTCCACATCCGGCGGGCCGTGGCGCTGTGCGGGGCGGCGGGCGTGGACGCGTACGGGGTCGGGGTCTCCGACGTGCACGACGCCACCTGGTACTACGGCGGGGTCCGCGAGGTGTTCGCCGCGGGGAAGGCTGCCCTGGACGCGGCGGTGCGGCCCGACCCGCACTTCCTCGGGCCCCGTGAGCCGGGGGTCGCCCTGGCCCTGGCGGACGCGGACGGCCTGCCGGCAGACTGACGCCCCGACAGCTTTGTTTCGATCAGGCATAGTCGCGTCGGTCCGACCACACGGTCGGACGCGGCCGCTCGACCCCTCCGGGAACGAGGTGCAGGTGTGAGTGCTGTGGTGGACCTGAAGGACCGGGTCGTCGTGATCACCGGTGGGGCGCGGGGGCTGGGCGCCGCCTCGGCCCGGGCCGTGGTGGAGGCGGGCGGTCGGGTCCTGATCACGGACGTGCTCGTCGAGGAGGGCGAGGCCACCGCGGCGGAACTCGGCGACGCGGCCCGCTTCCTGCGGCACGACGTCACCGACGAGGAGGACTGGCGGCGGGCCCTGGAGGAGGCCGTGTCCGTGTTCGGGCGGCTCGACGGGCTGGTGAACAACGCGGGCATCGTGTCGGTGTCCCTGCTGGAGCAGGAGAGCGCGGCGGAGTTCCGGCGGGTGCTGGAGGTGGACCTCGTCGGCGTGTTCCTCGGCATCCGGGCCGCCGTACCGGTCCTGCGGGCTCACGGCGGCGGCTCCATCGTGAACGTCTCCTCGGTGGCCGGACTCACCGGACTCGCGACGACCTCCGGGTACGGGGCCGCCAAGTGGGGCGTCCGCGGTCTGACCAGGATCGGAGCCGTGGAACTGGCCGCCTCCCGGATCCGCGTGAACTCCGTGCACCCCGGGATGATCGCCACCGCGATGACGGCGGAGGCCGGGGTCCGGGAAGGCGAGGGCGGCTTCCCCGGCGCCGCGCTCGGGAGGGCGGGGGTGCCTTCGGAGGTGGGCTCGGCGGTGGCCTTCCTGCTCTCGGACGCCGCGGTGTACATGACGGGGTCGGAGCTCGTCGTGGACGGGGGGTGGACGGCGGGGCCGAGTCGCGTCTAGCTCCCGTGGGGGCGGGGCTTCCGCTGCGCGGGGCCTCTCCCCCACCCCGCCCCTTCCCGAAACCGGAGCTCCGCCCCGGCCCCGCAACCCGCGCGCTCCGCGCCGGGCGCGCTCAAACGCCGCGCGGGCTTGCTGTGGTCCCGGTGGTGGGCAAGTTCGGCTCAACGATGCGCTCAAACGCCGCGCGGGCTGGGGGTGGGATCCCGTTCGTTCTCGTGCGCGGCTCAACGATGCGCTCAAGCGCCGCGCGGGCTTGGTGTGGCCCGGGCCGTGGGTCGCGTGCGGCTCAAGCTCCGCGCCGGGTGGGATTGCTGACGACGACAGCGACTCTCCCCAGCCCCGCCGGCGATTGAGGCGGCCGTGAGCAGCACCCGTGCACAGGCCGGACCACCCACCAGCCCCGCCGGCGATTGAGGCGACAGGGCCGGAGGTCGGAGCTCCCTCGTGGTGGGGCTCACCGGCGGCGGCCGCCGCCGTGAGGCTCGTGTACCGGGGCCGTAACCCGCCGGGGCCCCCGGCGAAACACCGCGGCCACAGCCTGGGCGGCATGTCCGATACCGCCACGCACTGTCCGTACTGCGCCCTGCAGTGCGGGATGAACCTCCGCCCCGCCCCTTCGGGAACCACCGGGGCTCCGCTCACGGTCGTGCCGCGGCCGGAGTTCCCCGTGAACCGGGGGGCGTTGTGCGGGAAGGGCCGGGCCGCGCCCGCCCTGCTGGCGGCCGGGGTGCGGCTGACGGCGCCCCTCGTGCGTTCGGCGGTCACGGGGCGGTTGGAGGAGGCCGGTTGGGAGGAGGCGCTGGGGGCGGTGGCCGCGGGGCTGGCGCGGGCCGGGCGGGAGCACGGGCGGGACGCAGTCGGGGTGTTCGGCGGCGGGGGGCTGACCAACGAGAAGGCTTACGCGCTGGGGAAGTTCGCCCGGGTGGCGCTGCGGACCTCGCAGATCGACTACAACGGGCGGTTCTGCATGTCCTCCGCCGCGGCGGCGCACCAGCGGGCCTTCGGACTGGACCGGGGGCTGCCCTTCCCGCTGGCGGACGTGGCGAGGACCGGCTGCGTCGTCCTGGTCGGCGCGAACCCGGCCGAGACCATGCCGCCCGCGCTGCGGTACCTGACGGAGCTGCGGGAGAACGGCGGCACCCTGATCGTGGTGGATCCGCGGCGCACCCGGACCGCCGAGCGGGCCGACCTGCACCTGGCGCCCCGTCCGGGCACGGACCTGGCGCTGGCCCTGGGCCTGCTGCACCTGGTGGTGGCGGAGGGGCGGACCGACGAGGAGTTCATCGCGGCGCGCACCACCGGCTGGCCGGAGGCCCGGGCCGCCGCCATGGCGCACTGGCCCGAACTGGTCGAGCGGATCACGGGGGTCCCGGTGCCCGCGCTGCGGGAGGCGGTGCGGCTGTTCTGCGCGCCGGAGTCCGCGATGGTGCTCACCGCGCGCGGGCCGGAGCAGCAGTCGAAGGGCACCGACACGGTGGGCGCGTGGATCAACCTGTGCCTGGCCACCGGTCGGGCGGGCCGGCCGAGGTCCGGGTACGGCTGCCTGACCGGGCAGGGCAACGGGCAGGGCGGGCGGGAGCACGGGCAGAAGGCCGACCAGCTGCCGGGCTACCGGAAGCTGGCCGATCCGGCGGCCCGGGCGCACGTGGCCGGGGTCTGGGGGGTGGATCCGGAGCTGCTGCCGGGTCCGGGGCGCAGCGCGTACGAGCTGTTGGACGCGCTGGGCGGTGAGGTGCGGGCCCTGCTGTTGATGGGCTCGAACCCGGTGGTGTCGGCGCCGCGGGCCGCGCACGTGGAGGGGCGGCTGCGGTCCCTGGACTTCCTGGCGGTGGCGGACGTGGTGCTGTCGGAGACGGCGGCCCTGGCGGACGTGGTGCTGCCGGTGACCCAGTGGGCCGAGGAGACCGGGACGACGACCAGCCTGGAGGGGCGGGTGCTGCTGCGGCGGCGCGCGCTGGACCCGCCGCCGGGGGTGCGCAGCGATCTGGAGGTGCTCCGGGGGCTCGCGGTGCGGCTGGCGCGGGAGGAGGCGGCGGTGGGGGCGGTGTTCCCGGTGGATCCGGAGAAGGCGTTCCCGGCGGACCCGGAGGAGGTCTTCGAGGAGTTGCGGCGGGCTTCGGCGGGCGGGCCCGCCGATTACGCGGGCATCGATTACGGGCGGCTGGCGGAGGGGGCCGGGGAGGGCGTCTTCTGGCCGTGTCCGGAGGGCTCGGCCGGCACCCCGAGGCTGTTCCTCGACCGGTTCGCGACGGAGGACGGGCGGGCGCGGTTCGCCCCGGTGTCGCACCGGGAGGCGGGCGAGCGGACCGACGCGGCGTTCCCGCTGCTGCTGACCACGGGCCGGGTGGTGGCCCAGTACCAGTCGGGGGCGCAGACGCGGCGGGTGGCGGAGTTGAACGCGGCCGCCCCGGGCCCCTTCGTGGAGCTGCACCCGCGGCTCGCGGAGCGGCTGGGGGTGCGGGAGGGACAGCGCCTGGCGGTGGTCTCGCGGCGGGGCCGGGCGGTGGCCCCGGCCCGGCTGTCGGAGGGGATCCGGGCCGACACGGTGTTCATGCCCTTCCACTGGCCCGGGGAGGGGCGGGCCAACACGCTCACCAACCCGGCCCTGGACCCGGTCTCCCGGATGCCCGAGTTCAAGGTCTGCGCGGTCCGGGTGGAGGCGGCCGACGCGGACGGGCCGGGAGGGGTGCGACGGGAGGGGTCGGGAGGGGCGGAGGGGTCGGGGGTGCCGCCGGTGGAGGGTCCCCGGTAGGGACCTGCCGTGGGGCCCGCAGGCCGTCAGCGCGCCAGCCAGTCCCCGGTGGGGATGGTGCGGCCGCCGGCGGTGAGCCGGGCCGCGAGGGCGGGGGCCGCCAGGTAGACCCAGGCCGGGGTGCGGGTGCCGTCGGCCAGCTCCACGGTGCGGGCCACCCGGACGTACAGGTTCTCGCGGCCGGGGCCGTGGTACTCCTCCAGCCGGTCCAGTTCCGCCACCAGCCGCTCGTACTCGCCCTCGGCGGGGGTGACCAGCTCGCCCGCTATGCCGGGGTGACCGGGCCGGGCCGGGGCCTCGACGGCGTACGGGTAGCCGGGGCCGTCGTACAGCTCCGCAGCGGCCAGTCGGGCGGGGCGCTCGGCGGCGGTGCGGCCGAGCAGGAAGAGGTCGTGGTTGACCTCGCCGGGGCGCAGGGTGCCGTACACGAAGAAGGGCAGGGGGCCGGCGACAGTACCGGACCCGATGCCTCCGTTTCCTGGCCCTTCGACCGATGCCACGACACTGCTCCCCGGGTTAGAACGGGAGGTCCGGCCCAGGCCGGTGGTCCCGAATGCGGTTGGTCCGCGCATCGTATGTGCCGTCGTTACACGACGTCCCGGTGCCCGTGACGGAGGCCGCCTACGGTCGGCCCGTCCCCCCGTCCGATCCCTCGCCCCCCGCCTCTCTCCCCTCCTCCGTTCGCCCCTCCTCCCCTGCGGCAGCTCCATGACCCGAGTGACCCGAGTGACCCGAGATCCCCGTTCCGTCGTGCGGACCCTGACCGCCCCGGCTCCGGCCTTCGCCGCCGTGGCGGTGGTGCTCCTCCTCGGCGGCTGCGCCGCGCCCGGTGGCCTGGCCGCGGGCGAGCCCGCCCCGGCGGTGTCCGCGCAGCCCCGGCCGGAGGAGCTGTGGCCCGAATGGACCGAGCCCTCCCCGGACGCCCCGGGCGCCCAGGTCGGCACCCGGGTGCCGCCGCCGCAGCCCCTGAAGAACGGTCCGGTCGTGCCGGCGGGCGGGCTGGCCGCGCTCGACCCCGCCGAGGTGCTCGCGGCGGACAAGCAGATGAAGGCGTTCGCGGCGCGCGGCACCCTCGACGGCCCGGGCCGCGCCGGGCTCCGACCCGTGGTGCTGCGCGACCTCACGGGCGACGGCCGCCCCGAGCTGCTGGTGGCCGCCGACCTGGAGAGCGGTCGCACCGTGCTCGCCGTGTACACGGAGTCCGGGGGCCGGGTGGTGCGGATCCTGCTCACCACGGGCAACCGGATGGCCGTGGAGACCCTGGGCAAGGACCTCCTCGTCCGCACCGCCGCGAACGACGGGGCCGAGCAGGCCGTCCGCTACCGGTGGGACGGCCTGCGCCTGATCGTGGTCAGCGACGAGAAGCGGTTCCGGCGCACGCCGCCCCCGCCCGGGACCGGCGGGGACGAGGCCCGGGGCGCGGACCACCGGGCGGCCCCCGGCGCTCCGGACCCCGATCCGGAGTCCTCCACCGACCCGTCGGCCCACCCGTCGGCCGATCCGCCCGTTCGCCCGTCCGCCGACCCCGCGCCCGGCTCGACCCGGTCCCCCGCCCCGAGCGCCCTCGCCCCCGGGGCGGACCGCTGATGCGCCGCCGCACCCGTGCCCTGCGCCTCCGCCTCCAGGCCCTCGGACTGCGCTGGAAGATCGCGGCCCTGCTCGCGGCGGGCTGCTCCCTGGTCGCGGTGACCATCGGGGTGTTGATCCACCAGGCCCGCACCGCGCAGGTGGCCGAGCAGGCCCGCAGCGGGGCCCTGGAGCAGCTGTACGCGGTCCGGAGGTTGTACGAGGTGACCGGGCAGCTCGACCCGGAGAAGGACGGCGAGGCCCGGGCCGCCATCGACGGCCCGGGGGTGCCCGCCGAGCTGCGGGCGGCCGCGCTCGCCGGGCGCCGCACCACCTACCTCCGGATGTGCGGGGCGGAACCGGCGGTGTGGGCGGCCCGGCCGGTGGGCGGGGCGCACGTGCTCTCCGTCCGGCTGCCGCTCGCCGCCGAGCGGGAGGAGCTCGCCGAGCTCGACCGGCAGCTGGTGGGCTACGGGGCGGCCGTGGTCGGCCTCGCGGCCCTCGGCGGAGCCGCGCTGGCCAGCCGGCTGAGCCGGGACCTGCGCTCGGCCGCGGAGACCGCCCGCCGGATCAGCGGGGGCGAGCTGGACGCCCGGATCGACCGGTCCGGTCCGCCCGGCAGCCGCAACGAGGTCGCCGAACTCTCGCACGCCGTGGACACCATGGCCGCCACCCTTCAGGAGCGGCTGGAGGCCGAGCAACGGTTCACGGCCGACGTGGCGCACGAGCTGCGCACCCCCCTGACCGGCCTGCACACCGCGGCCGAGCTGCTGCCCGGCGGTCGCCCCACCGAGCTGGTCCGGGACCGGGTGGCCGCCCTGCGGACCCTGACCGAGGACCTATTGGAGGTGGCCCGGCTGGACGCCGACCGAGAGCGGCCGGACCTGGCCGTGCACCCGCTGGAACCCCTGGTGGCGGCCTTGGTGGCGCGCTCGGGCGTGCCGGTCCGGTTCGCGGCGGAGCCCGGCGACCGCCCGGGGACCGGACCCGTCCGCGGACCCGTCCGCGAATCCGGTCTCGAATCCGGCCTCGAATCCGGTCGCGAACGCGGCCGCGCGCCCCTCCGCGAACCCGCAGCCCCGGATTCCGCGGCGGAACCCGCGGGCGCGGGCCGAACGGGCCCCGCCCGCGGGGACACGGCGGAAGCCGCCGTGACGCTGGTGCGCACCGACGGCAGGCGACTGGAGCGGATCCTGACGAACCTCCTCGGCAACGCGCGCCGGCACGGCGGGGACCCGGTGGTGATCGCCGTCTCCGGCCACACCGTCACGGTCTCCGACCACGGGCCGGGCTTCCCCGAGAAGCTGTTGCGGGACGGCCCCCAGCGGTTCCTGACGGGAGCGGCCGAACGGGGCCGGGGCACCGGCCTCGGGCTGACCATCGCCCTGGGCCAGGCCCAGGTGATCGGAGCCCGGCTGACCCTGTCGAACCCTCCGGAGGGCGGGGCCCGCGCGACCCTGGAGCTGCCCCCGGCCTGACGGGGCGACGGTCCCGGCAACGCGGTCCCGCCCTGACCGGGCCACCCGGTCCCGTCGCCGCACCGCCCTCTCCCGTACCGCCGCGCCGCCCCCGTGCGTCACCCGAGCCGTCACCCGGACGGGGGGTGCGGTCCGGCAGATCCCCCGTACGTACCCCGGTACGGGCTCTGACCTGCCCGGACTCCCCGGTGCGGCGGCCCGGCGGGGCGGAACTGAGGGAGGGTCAGCAGGCGGGCGCCGGTCCGCGGCCGTACCTGTGGAGGCACGAGATCCGCGCCCTTCCCGGAGGACTGGCCATGCGCCGCCGTACCGCTTCGCTCCTGACCGGCACCCTGGTGGCCGCGGCCCTCACGGGCGCCGCGACCGCGGCGGCCGCCGGGGAGTTCGCCCCGCTGGAGCTCTACCCCGGCTCGGCCGCCCCCGGCACCACCGTCACCGTGAGCACCACGGCCTGCGGCCCCCAGGGGACCGCCGACGGGGACGCCACCACGGTGGGCGGCGGCCGCTTCCGCCTCGTGCCGAGCACCCACGAGGAAGTGGTGGTCGGCCGGTTCCGGGTCGGTGCGGAGACCCCTGCCGGTGCCCACGACATCGGTGTGACCTGTGCCAACGGGAAGTTCGCCTCCGGGGACCTCACGGTCACCGGGCGCGCCCCGCAGGGGCACGTACAGACCGGCGTGGGCGGTGGGGTCGAGGACTCCGCCGACCCCGTCCGGATCGCGGTGGGCGTGGCCGTACTGGCCGCGGCCGCCGCGGGCGGTACCTGGGTCCTGCGTCGCCGGGCGAGCGGCACGCGGGCCTGACCGGGCCCTGCCCCCGGTCCACCGGTACCGCCACCGGACCGCCCGCCCCCGCGCCCCCCCCCGGCGCGCACGGGGCGGGCGGCACACCGGACCCGCGCGGAACGTCTCCGGCGCGCCCCCGCGCCACGCCCCGCCTCCCGCTTCCGACACCGAGGGGGTGACCCGTGTCAGGGGAGAACCGCACCGCCCGGCACGCCGGGCTCGTCGCCCTCGCCGTCTGCACCGGCGTCTGGCTGGTCGGCACCGGACTCGGTGCCCGCGAGGAACCCCCGCTGCCCGCCGCGGCCGAGTCCTTCGCCCGCACCGACACCACCGAATCCGGCACCACCACCAGCACCGCCCCCCTCGGCGCCGACGGCCGCCCGGCCGGCATCCGGGCGCTGCCCGCCTCTCCCCCGCTGCGGATCCGGATCCCCTCGATCCGGGTGGACGCCCCCCTGATCGGGCTCGGCCTGCGCCCCGACGGCGGCCTGGAGGTGCCGCCGCCCGAACGCCGCGGCATGGCCGGCTGGTACCGGGACGGCACCCCGCCCGGCGCGCCCGGCACGGCGGTCGTCGCCGGGCATGTGGACGCCGCCAAGGGCCGGGCCGTCTTCTACGACCTGGGCGCGCTGCGCCGCGGCGCGTCGGTGGAGGTGGTCCGCGGGGACGGCCGGACGGCCGTGTTCACCGTGCACGCGGTGGAGCTGTACGACGCGAAGCGGTTCCCGGACCGGAAGGTGTACGGGCCGTCGGCGGGAGCCGAGCTGCGGGTCATCACCTGCGGCGGGCCCTTCTCGAAGCGCACCGGCTACCAGGGCAACGTGGTGGTCTTCGCCCACCTGACCGCCACCTACTGACCCCCTGCCGGGCCCGCGTCCGGGCCCGGGCTCAGACCCTGGTCCGGGCTCAGGCCGCGAACTGCTCGAAGCCGAGCTTGACCACCAGCGCGCACACCACCGTCAGCAGCACCCAGCGGACGAACCCGCTGCCCTTCTTGAGGGCGGTCCGCGCCCCGGCCATGCCCCCGGCCAGGTTGAACACGGCCATCAGCGCGGCCAGCTGCCACAGGACCTGGCCCTGCCAGGCGAACATCGCCAGGGCGCCGGCGTTGGTGCACACGTTGACGATCTTCGCGGTGGCGGAGGCCGTGACCAGGTCCAGGTGGAGCACGGCGGTCAGCGCGAGCACCAGGAAGGTGCCCGTACCCGGCCCGATCATGCCGTCGTAGAAGCCGATGCCCACCCCGGCGAGCAGCACCGCGGCGGCCATCCGACGGCGGCTGACGGGGCCGGTCGCGGGAGCCGCCCCGAAGCCCGGCCGGAACAGCACGAACCCGGCGACGAGCAGCAGCACGCACATGATCAGGGGCCGCAGGGTGTCCTTGCTCATCAACCCGGCGAACATCGCCCCGCCCATGGACCCGGCCAGCGCGGCGAGCCCGATCCGGACGGCGTTGCCCACGTCCACCGGGGCCCGGCGGGCGTAGGTCACGGCCGCACCGGAGGTCCCGACGATGGCCACGGCCTTGTTCGTGCCCAGCGCGTACACGGGGGCGGTGCCCGGGGGCAGGCCCAGCAACAGGGCGGGCAGCAGCAGGAGTCCGCCACCGCCGACCACGGCGTCCACCCAGCCCGCGGCGGCCGCGGCCAGGCACAACAGGACCAGCACGGTCAGTGATATGTCAGGCACCCGGCGACCCTACGGAGCAGATGGATGCATCGTCCATCGATCCCGGGAAACTTGCGCCAGGTTTGAGCTTTCCCCGCCCGGACCGCCCCGTCCCGCCACCCGGCCCGTTCCCCCCGCGAGCCCACCGCCCCGCTCACGGCGCCGCTCACAACCCCGCCCGGCCGGGGTGAGGGCAGCGTTCCCCCCGGGAAACGGCGCGGACGCCGCCGGGAAACAGCGCCGAAGCACGCTTCCCGACATGACCTCGCGACAGCCCCTCGTGGTGATCGGCGGCGGCCTGGCCGGGCTGCGACTCGCCCGGCGCCTGGCCGCCGACGGCCCCGCCCCGGTGACCGTCCTCGGCGAGGAGACGCACGTCCCGTACAACCGGGTCCTGCTCGCCGAAGTCCTGGCCGGACGGTACGGGCCCGAGGTCACCGCCCTCCCGGACCCGGGCCCGGTGCTGCGCCGCGGGGTCCGGGCGGTGCGGATCGACCGGGCGGCGCGGCGGGTGCACTGCGCGGACGGCACCGACGTCCCGTACGGCACCCTCGTGCTGGCCACCGGCTCCAACGCCGTCCTGCCGCCGCTGCGCGGCCTGTTCGGCCCGCGCGGCGGCGGACCCGCCCCCCTCCCCCGGGGCGTGCACGCCTTCCGCACCATGACCGACTGCCTGGACCTCTCCGCCGCGGTCCGGCCCGGACTGCGGGTCGTGGTCATCGGTGGGGGTCTCCTCGGGGTCTCCGCCGCCCGCGCCCTGGCCGCCCGCGGGGCCCGGGTCCTCCTCGCCCAGCAGGCCGACCGCCTCATGGAACGCCAACTGGACCACGGGGCTTCCGCGCTGCTGCACGCCCACCTCACCGGCCTGGGCGTCGAGGTCCACACCGCGTGCCGGGTCCGCGGGCTGCTCACCGCCCCCGACCCGCACCGGGCCACCGGGGTCGAACTGGCCGACGGCGCCCGGCTCGACGCCGAACTGGTCGTCCTGGCGTGCGGGGTGCGGCCGCGCACCGGCCTGGCCCGCGCCGCCGGACTGGCCGTCCGCACCGGCGTCCTCGTCGACGACGAACTGCGCACCGACGACCCGCGGATCCACGCCATCGGCGACTGCGCCGAACACGCCGGCCGGATCTACGGACTCGCCGGCCCCGCCGTGGAACAGGCCGACGCCCTCGCGGACCTCCTCACCGCACCGGCGGGCGCGCCGAGCACCGCACCGACCCCCGCGCCGGGGACCGGCACCCGGGGCGGACATCCGACCGGAAGCGCCGCGCGGGCCGGATCGGCACGCCCCGGCCCGTACACCGGCACCCGGGCCCTGACCCGCCTCACCCTGCCCGCGGACCCCGGCCCCCTGGACCTGGCCGCCTTCGGCGAGACCGAACCGCTCCCCGGGGACGACGTGCTCCGCCTCGCCGACGCCACCCGCGGCACCTACCGCAAGGTCGTGGTCCGCGGGGACCGGCTGGTCGGGGGCGTGCTGATCGGCGCCCTCGGCTCGATCGGCACCCTGGCCCGCGCCTGGGAGGGCGCCGAACCCCTCACCGACCCGCCCCCGGGCTCCCCCCGCCACCCCCTGCTGCACCTGCTCACCGACGACGGAGGCTCCTGACATGGCCCACCCCGCCCCCCGACCCGTGATCGTCCTCGTCGGCCACGGCATGGTCGGACAGCGCTACCTGGAAGCCCTCGCCGAGCACGGGATCACCGGCCGGACCCACCGGATCGTGGTCCTCGCCGAGGAACCCCGCCCCGCCTACGACCGGGTCCACCTCACCTCCTACTTCTCCGGCACCCGCCCCGAGGACCTATCCCTCACCCCGCCCGGGTTCATGGCCGAGCACGGCATCGAACTGCACCTCGGGGACCCGGCGGAACGGGTGGACCGGACCGCCCGCACCGTCACCACCCGCGCCGGCCGGACCCACCGCTACGACACCCTCGTCCTGGCCACCGGCTCCGCCCCCTTCGTGCCCCCGGTCCCCGGTCGGGAGGCCCCCGGCTGCTTCGTCTACCGCACCATCGAGGACCTCCTCGCCATCGAGGAGTACGCCCGCGGCCGGGCCTCCGGGGCCGTGGTCGGCGGCGGACTCCTCGGCCTGGAGGCCGCCGGCGCCCTCCAGGGACTCGGGCTCGCCACCCGGATCGTGGAATTCGCCCCCCGCCTGATGCCCGTGCAGGTCGACGAGGGCGGCGGCGCGGCCCTGCTCCGCACCATCGAGGGCATGGGCCTCACCGTGCACACCGGGGTCGGCACCCGGGAAGTGCTGACCGACGGCCCCGGGGGCCGGGTCACCGGCATGCGGCTCTCCGACGGATCCACCGTCCGCACCGAACTCGTGGTCTTCTCCGCCGGCGTGCGCCCCCGCGACGGACTGGCCCGCGACTGCGGGCTGACCGTCGGGGAACGCGGCGGCATCGCCGTGGACGGGCAGTGCCGCACCTCCGACGACCGGGTGTACGCGATCGGGGAATGCGCCCTCGCCGCCGACGGCCGCGTCTACGGGCTGGTCGCCCCCGGCTACGAGATGGCCCGCACCGCCGCCGCGCACCTCGCCGGGAACACCGGCCGCGCCTTCACCGGCGCCGACCTCTCCACCAAGCTCAAGCTCCTCGGCGTGGACGTGGCCTCCTTCGGCGACGCCCACGGCACCACCGAGGGCAGCCTCGACGTGGTCTGGTCCGACTCCCGCTCAGGCGTGTACAAGAAGCTGGTCATCGGCCGGGACGGCACCCTCCTCGGCGGGGTCCTCGTCGGCGAGGCCGACTCCTACGGCCTGCTGCGGCCCCTCACCGGCTCCGTACCGCCCGCCGCACCCGAGCAGCTCGTCCTGCCCGCCGGACTCGGGGCCCCCACCGCCCTCGGCCCGGCCGCCCTGCCCGACGAGGCCGTCGTCTGCTCCTGCCACAACGTCACCAAGAAGGCCATCACCGCCTGCGCCACCCTCCCCGAGGTCAAGAAGTGCACCGGGGCGGGCACCGGCTGCGGCTCCTGCCTCAAGGTCATCGGACAACTCCTGCCCGCCACCGGGGAACAGGGGCTCTGCGGCTGCTTCCCGCACAGCCGCGCCGAGCTCTACGAGATCGTCCGCACCCTCCGCCAGACCTCCTTCGCCGCCCTCCTCGACAGCCACGGCACCGCCGCGGCCCGCGGCGGCGAGGGCTGCGAGGTCTGCAAGCCGGCCGTCGGCTCCATCCTCGCCTCCCTGGCCCCCTCGATCGGCGCCGACGGCTACGTCCTCGCCGGGGAACAGGCCGCCCTCCAGGACACCAACGACCACTTCCTCGCCAACATCCAGCGCAACGGCTCCTATTCGGTGGTCCCCCGCATCCCCGGCGGCGAGATCACCCCCGACCGGCTGATCGTGATCGGCGAAGTGGCACGGGACTTCGGGCTCTACACGAAGATCACCGGCGGCCAGCGCATCGACCTGTTCGGCGCCCGCGTCGACCAGCTCCCCGCGATCTGGTCCCGGCTCGTCGAGGCGGGCTTCGAGTCCGGGCACGCCTACGGCAAGGCCCTGCGCACCGTGAAGTCCTGCGTGGGCAGCACCTGGTGCCGGTACGGGGTCCAGGACAGCGTGCGCATGGCCATCGCCCTGGAGCTGCGCTACCGGGGCCTGCGCGCCCCGCACAAGCTGAAGTCGGCGGTCTCCGGCTGCGCCCGGGAGTGCGCGGAGGCCCAGAGCAAGGACTTCGGGGTGATCGCCACCGCCCAGGGCTGGAACCTCTACGTGGGCGGGAACGGCGGAGCCACCCCCCGCCACGCCGACCTGCTCGCCCAGGACCTCACCGACGAGGAACTGGTCCGGCTCGTCGACCGCTTCCTGATGTTCTACATCCGCACCGCCGACCGGCTGGAGCGGACCTCCGCCTGGCTGGAGCGGCTGGAGGGCGGGCTCGACCACCTCAGGGACGTGCTCGTGGAGGACTCCCTCGGCCTGTGCGCGGAACTGGACTCCCTGATGGCCGCGCACGTGGCGCACTACCGCGACGAGTGGTCGGAGACGCTCAAGGACCCCGAACGGATGCGCCGCTTCGTCTCCTTCGTGAACGCCCCCGGCGCCCCGGACCCCTCGGTGCGCTTCGTGCCCGAACGCGACCAGGTCCGGCCCGACCTGGACGTCCTGACCCTGGAAGGGGCCCGATGACCATCGAACTCCGGCTGGACCGCACCTGGCTCACCGTGTGCGAGCTGTCCGAGGTGATCCCGGGGCGCGGTGTCGCCGCCCTGCTGCCCGACGGGACCCAGGCGGCCGTCTTCCTGGACCGCTCGGGGCGCCCGTACGCCATCGCCAACCGGGACCCCTTCACGGGGGCGCAGGTGCTGTCGCGGGGGTTGCTGGGCTCGGCGGAGGGGCGGCCCTTCGTGGCCTCGCCGCTGCTGAAGCAGCGGTTCGACCTGGAGACGGGGCGGTGCCTGGACGACGCGGAGGTGGCGGTGCGGACCTTCCCGGTCCGTACCGCCCCGACCACGACGGGCTGAGCCCGGTCAGCCCTGGGCGGAGGCGGCGGCCTCGTCCATCCAGACCAGCTCCCAGAGGTGGCCGTCGAGGTCCTGGAAGGAGCGGGAGTACATGAAGCCGTAGTCGTCGGCGGGCCGCGTCTGGGTACCGCCCGCCGCGAGAGCCGCGTCGGCCAGCTCGTCCACCCGGGCCCGGCTCTCGGCGCTCAGGGCGATGATCACCTCGGCGGAGCGGCCGGTGTCGGCGATCTCCTTGTCGGTGAACTCCTTGAACTTGGCCCGGGTGAGGAGCATCGCGTACACGGTGTCGCTGAACACCAGGCAGGCGGCGGTCTCGTCGGTGAACTGCGGGTTGAAGGAGTAGCCCAGGCGGTTCCAGAAGGTCTTGCTGGCGTCCAGGTCCTCGACCGGGAGGTTCACGAAGATCATGGTGGCGGACATGGCTGCCTCTTTCCCTTGCCGCGGCCGCACCGTGCGGGCCGCTCCTGAAGGGGTAGACCGCGGTCGGTCCCGGAACTCATCGCCACGCCGCGCATTCCTCCGGAAAACTTTCCGGCACCCGCACGGACGGCCGACGTCCGGGCGCGGCGCCGGGCTCAGGCCGCCGAGCGGAGCTCCAGGGCGGCCAGCGGGACGAAGCCGGGGCCGGTCCCGGTGAGCGGGGCGTCGGCGCCCGCGAGCCGCTTGTGCAGCGTGAGGGCGATCCGCTCGCCCACGGCCTTGGCCCGCTCGGCGTTCGGGCCGCTGTGCAGTCCGTCCACCGCGGCCCGCCACAGCTGCACCCAGCGCCCGGCGTCCGCCGCGGTGAGGGGGCGGACGGAGTGCAGGGCGGCGTGCGGGGCGAAGGCGTTGCGCCGGTACTCGGCGCTGCGGAAGAGGGCGCGTTCCCAGAAGTCGGTGATCCGCGGCAGGTGCACGGCCAGGTCGGTACCGGCGATCTCGGTGAAGAAGGGGCCGATCCGCGGGTCCGCGAAGGCCGCCCCGTAGAACCTGCGGAGCAGCAGGTCGAGGTCGGCGCGGTCCCGGACGTCGGGGAGGGGGCGGTGGGGCATGCCCCCATCCTCCGTCCGGCCTCGGGGCCCGCCCAGGGGCGAAGGTCCCCCGGCGGGCCGGCGGGCGACCCGGCGGCGGCACGGGGCCCGGGGGACGCGAGGGGCCGTCCGGGCGGCCCGTACCGGCGCGTCGGGCCCCGGTGGTCGGGCGGTCACGCGGCGTTGCCCGGGAGTCCATCCGCCGCTCCTAGGGTCCTCGGCGCGTGACCCCGCGTCGCCGCCCGGCCGCGGGGCCCGACTCCCCCATGGAGTGACTGTGGAACGTCGCACCTTCCTGCGCGGCGCCGTGATCGGCACCTCGGCCGCCGCCTTCGGAGGCACCCTGATGCGGGGTGCGGCCTACGCCGCCCCCGCCCAGCCCGGTCCGGGACCCTACGGGGCCCTCGGTGCGGCCGACGCCAACGGGATCATGCTCCCGGCCGGGTTCACCAGCCGGGTCGTCGCCCGGTCCGGGCAGACCGTGCCCGGCACCTCGTACACCTGGCACAGCGCCCCCGACGGCGGGGCCTGCTTCACGGACGGCGCGGGGTGGATCTACGTCTCCAACTCGGAGATCAACCCCTCCGGCGGGGCGAGCGCGGTCCGTTTCGGCGCCACCGGCGCGGTCATCGGCGCCTACCGCATCCTCTCCGGCACCCGGCAGAACTGCGCGGGCGGCAGGACCCCGTGGAACACCTGGCTGTCCTGTGAGGAGGTCAGCCTCGGCCTGGTCTACGAGACGGACCCGTACGGGGTGAACGCGGCGGTGCAGCGGCCCGCGCTGGGCCGCTTCAAGCACGAGGCGGCGGCCGCCGACCCGGTCCGCAAGGCGATCTACCTGACGGAGGACGAGAGCGACGGCTGCTTCTACCGCTTCCTCCCCACCACCTGGGGCAACCTCTCCTCCGGCACCCTCCAGGTACTCAAGGCGGGCACCGCCACCTCGGGCTCCTTCACCTGGCAGAACGTGCCCGACCCGGACGGCTCCCCCACCGTCACCCGCAACCAGGTCTCGGGGGTCAAGCGCTTCAACGGCGGCGAGGGCTGCCACTACGCCAACGACACGGTCTGGTTCACCACCAAGGGCGACAACCGGGTCTGGCAGCTGAACCTGCTGACGAACACCTACGAGCTCGCCTACGACGACTCGCTCGTCACGGGCGGCGGGGCCCCGCTGACCGGCGTGGACAACGTCACCGGCTCCACCTACGGGGACCTGTACGTCGCCGAGGACGGCGGCAACATGGAGGTCTGCGTGATCACCCCGGACGACGTGGTCGCGCCCTTCCTGCGGATCACCGGGCAGTCCTCCTCGGAGATCTGCGGCCCGGCCTTCTCGCCCGACGGCCGCCGCTTCTACTTCTCCAGCCAGCGCGGCACCTCGGGCAGTTCCACCGGCGGCATCACCTACGAGGTGACGGGCCCCTTCCGGACCTGACCGCCTCCACCCCCACCGCCGCCCGGGACCGACCCGGCGGCGCCACGGGAACGGGCCCCGCTCCGGATCTCCGGAGCGGGGCCCGCCGTGTTCCGGCCGCGGGCCGGACCCCGCCCCCGCGCGAGGGGCGAAATCCGGCCAGAAATCGACGGCGCGGGCGCGGTCGCCCCTCAGGAAGCGACCGCTCCGCCCCGCAACAGGGCGGCTCCCAGCGGGGTGACCGTGTGCAGCACGGCGTTGCCGTGTCGCAACGTGGTCACCAGACCGGCCTCCCGCATCACCCCGGCGTGCTGGCTCGCCGAGGCCAACGAGACCCCGGCCCGGCGGGCCAGCTCGCTGGTGGTGGCCCCGTCCCCGATGGCGCGCAGCACCACCGAGCGGGTGTGCCCGACCAGCTTGCCCAGCGTGCGGTAGCGGTGCTCCTCGGCCGGGCGCGCCGCCATCTCCCGCGGGTAGGCAGTGCTCAGTTGCGCCGCCGCCGGATAGACCAGCACCGGCGGCAGCTCGGGGTCCTGCAGGGTCACCGCGGTGCGCCGGCAGAAGAACGAGGGCTGCAACAGCAGCCCGCGCCCCCGCAGCCGGACGTCCCGGTCCACCGGGTAGTCACACTCCAGGACCGGGGCCCGCCAGCGCATCATCGGCGGCAGCGAGGACATCAACTCGTCCGCGCCCCCGTCCAACAAGGCCCGGCCGCGCGCGGCCCGTTCGGCCTCGATCTGCGCCTGGACGTGCGTCCAGTACGGCTCCACGGCGGCCCGGTGGTACCGCCGCAGCTCCGTGGCGAGCCGGGTGAGCTGCTGTGGCCCGCCCTCGTGGAACTCCCGGAGTCTGGTGGGCAGTTGCTGTCCCGCGGGGGCCAGCAGGGCGGTCTCCCGGCGGATCCGGTGGGCCCGGGTGCCGAGCACGGCGTCCAGCCCGAGCTCCATGCCGTAGCGGCCCTCGACGGGGGTCAGAAAGTCCGGGAAATACCCTCGCGCCGGTATCAGAGCCCCCAGGAGGCGTGTTTCACCATTCAACCGGGTACGGGTTTCCGTACGCCATTCGCCGAACAGCCGCACATCCCGACGATCTCTTAATCGATGGAAACTCAGAATCGTTTCCCACAACGCATCGGGTCTCCCCGCCACACGTACCCGTGCCAGGTCCACTCCAGTGAAATGGATACGCAGCACCGAACCCCCACCTGTGCAACCGCAATCCCCCCGCCCCATGAGTATGCACACCGTCACGCGACGTCACCACGCCCTTTCGGCCACAGTTGAAACCCCTTTCGGCAGGGGCGTGACAAGCGAAATGCTGTACTCCGCCGGGCACACTCCGGGGCGACCGGAAACGCTCCGCGAAGGCCGTGGGGGGCTTTGCGGGGCCTGGCGGTCGGTCGCACCGGGAAGCGCCGACGTGCCCGGCGGATTGACAGGAGGCGGCGGACGGGTGGGGATCCGTCCGCCGCCTGCTGCTGTGTGGAATTCCGTTTCTCTTCCCGGCCGCCGGCACCGGCCCGGCCCCTCCCGCTCCGGCCCCCGGTCCTCCGGGCCGGCCCGCCGCCTCCGGTCCTCCCGCCCCGGACACGCCGACGCCCGGCTCCGGGGGGTCAGGGTCCCCCGGAGCCGGGCGGGTCGCGGAGGGCGGCGCGAGGGCCGCCCGGGCGGGTCAGCGGCTGTCGCTGCCCGAGGAGTCGGCGGCCGCGCGGCCCGCCTCCAGGCGCGCCACCGGAATCCGGAACGGCGAGCAGGAGACGTAGTCGAGGCCGGCCTCGTGGAAGAAGTGCACCGACTCCGGGTCACCGCCGTGCTCGCCGCAGACGCCGAGCTTGAGGTCGGGGCGGGTCTCCCGGCCCAGCTTCACGGCGTGCTTGACCAGCGAGCCGACGCCGTCCTTGTCGATGGTCTCGAAGGGCGAGACCCCGAAGATGCCCTTCTCCAGGTAGGCCGTGAAGAAGCTGGCCTCCACGTCGTCGCGGGAGAAGCCCCAGACCGTCTGCGTGAGGTCGTTGGTGCCGAAGGAGAAGAACTGCGCGGCCTCGGCGATCTGGTCGGCGGTCAGCGCGGCCCGCGGCAGCTCGATCATCGTGCCGATGGTCAGGCGGAGGTCGGTGCCGGTGGCGGCCTCGATCTCGGTGATGATCGCGTCGGCCTCCTCGCGGACGATCTCCAGCTCCTGGACGGTGCCCACCAGCGGGATCATGATCTCGGCGCGCGGGTCGCCCTTGGCGTTCTTCCGCTCGGCGGCGGCCTCGGCGATGGCCCGCACCTGCATGGCGAACAGACCGGGGATGACCAGGCCGAGGCGGACCCCGCGCAGGCCCAGCATCGGGTTCTGCTCGTGGAGCTTGTGCACGGCCTGGAGCAGGCGGAGGTCGTTCTCGTTCGGGTCCTTGCGGGCCTCGGCGAGGGCGACGCGCACCGACAGCTCGGTGATGTCGGGCAGGAACTCGTGCAGCGGCGGGTCCAGCAGGCGGACCGTGACGGGCAGCCCGTCCATCGCCTCGAACAGCTCGACGAAGTCCTTCTTCTGGAGCGGCAGGAGGGCACTCAGTGCCTCCTCGCGCTCGGAGTCGGTGTCCGCCAGGATCAGGCGCTCCACCATCTCGCGGCGCTCGCCGAGGAACATGTGCTCGGTGCGGCACAGGCCGATGCCCTGGGCGCCGAAGCGGCGGGCGCGCAGCGCGTCCTCGGCGTTGTCGGCGTTGGCGCGCACGCGCAGGCGGCGCACCCGGTCGGCGTAGGCCATGATCCGGTGCACGGCCTGCACCAGCTCGTCGGCGTCGTCGGCACCGGCGTGCATGCGGCCCTCGAAGTACTCGACCACCGGGGAGGGCACCACGGGCACCTCGCCCAGGTAGACCTTGCCGGTCGAGCCGTCGATGGAGACGACGTCGCCCTCCTCGATGACCCGGCCGCCCACCGTCATCCGGCGGCGCTTGGTGTCGACGTCGAGCTCCTCGGCGCCGCAGACACAGGTCTTGCCCATGCCGCGGGCCACCACGGCCGCGTGCGAGGTCTTGCCGCCGCGGGAGGTCAGGATGCCCTCGGAGGCGATCATGCCGTCCAGGTCGTCCGGGTTGGTCTCGCGGCGGATCAGGATGACCTTCTCGCCGGAGCGGGACCACTTGACCGCGGTGTACGAGTCGAAGACGGCCTTGCCGACCGCCGCGCCCGGGGAGGCGGCGATGCCGCGGCCGAGCAGCTCGGTGGCGGCGTTGTCGTCGAAGCGGGGGAACATCAGCTGGGCCAGCTGGTGGCCGGTGACGCGCTGGAGCGCCTCGGCCTCGTCGATCAGGCCCTGATCCACGAGCTGGGTGGCGATCCGGAAGGCGGCACCGGCGGTGCGCTTGCCGACCCGGGTCTGGAGCATCCACAGCTGACCGCGCTCGATGGTGAACTCGATGTCGCAGAGGTCCTTGTAGTGGGTCTCCAGCGTGTTCATGATCTGCATGAGCTGGTCGTACGACTTCTTGTCGATCGACTCCAGCTCGGCCAGCGGCACCGTGTTGCGGATGCCCGCGACCACGTCCTCGCCCTGGGCGTTCTGCAGGTAGTCGCCGTAGACGCCCTGGTGGCCGCTGGCGGGGTCACGGGTGAAGGCCACGCCGGTGCCCGAGTCGGGGCCCAGGTTGCCGAAGACCATGGAGCAGATGTTCACGGCGGTGCCGAGGTCGCCGGGGATGCGCTCCTGGCGGCGGTACAGCTTGGCGCGGTCGCCGTTCCAGGAGTCGAAGACGGCGTGGACGGCGAGGTCCATCTGCTCGCGGGCGTCCTGCGGGAACTCGCGCCCCGCCTCCTTGGCGACGATGTCCTTGAACTGCGCCACGAGGGCCTTGAGGTCCCCGGCGTCGAGGTCGGTGTCGCTGGTGACCTGCTTGGTCTCCTTGGCGGCCTCCAGGGCCTCCTCGAAGAGCTCGCCGTCGACGCCCAGCACGGTCTTGCCGAACATCTGGATCAGGCGGCGGTAGGAGTCCCACGCGAAGCGCTCGTCGCCGGACTGGGCGGCGAGGCCCTGCACGGAGACGTCGGAGAGCCCGATGTTGAGGACGGTGTCCATCATGCCGGGCATGGAGAACTTGGCGCCGGAACGCACGGAGACCAGCAGCGGGTCGTCGGCCTGGCCGAGCTTCTTGCCCATCGTGGCCTCAAGGGCCTCCAGGTGCGCGGTGACCTCGTCGCGCAGCGCGGCCGGGGCCTCGCCGCTCTCCAGGTAGACCTTGCAGGCCTCGGTGGTGATGGTGAAGCCGGGGGGCACCGGCAGACCCAGGTTGGTCATCTCGGCGAGGTTCGCACCCTTGCCGCCGAGAAGGTCCTTGAGGTCGCGGTTGCCCTCGGTGAAGTCGTAGACGAACTTCTGATCTTTGTTTTCCGACACGGGTCTCGACTCCTCGAGGACTCGGTGGCTGCCCTGACGGCCAGGAACATACCCAGATCGAAGGCATCTGGGGAGGTGCACTCGGCCGTCATGGGGCTCGCTCCACCCGTACGCCACTGGATCGAAAGTGACCGTCGAGTAGCCGAACGGCCCCTTCCGCCTTCACCTCCCGAACGACAAGGGCCTCGGATCGGCTTGAATACGCTCGTTTGAGCGATCATCGATACATTTGCGTTCAACTCTTGAACGAACAAAGGGTGGCACCCAGTGCCACCCTTTGAGAATTGCATCGTCGGTTTTTACGCTCATCTGAGCGCAACCCCTACCATGCGTGGCGCATATCACGCCCGTCGTTCAGCCTCCGGACGTGTCCAGTTCGGCTTCCTCGCTCACTCCGGCGCAGTCGTACGGGTCCTTCAGCCAGCCGTCCGGGAGGACAACTCGGTTGTTTCCGGACGTGCGCCCGCGGGGGCCGTCCGCACTCTCGGGCCAGGGCTGGTCCAGGTCGAGCTCGCTCAGATGAGCGTCGAGTTCCGCCAGGGAGGAGATGACCGCGAGCTTCTTCCGCATCTCGGAGCCCACCGAGAAGCCCTTGAGGTACCAGGCCACGTGCTTACGGAAGTCGATCACGCCGCGGGTCTCGTCGCCGATCCACTCCCCCAGGAGGGTGGCGTGGCGCAGCATCACGGCGGCCACCTCGCGCAGCGCGGGCGCGTAGTAGTCCTCGGGGCGGCCCTCGAAGGCGGCGACCAGGTCGTTGAACAGCCAGGGGCGGCCCAGACAACCGCGGCCCACGACCACGCCGTCGCAGCCGGTCTCGCGGACCATCCGCAGGGCGTCCTCGGCGCACCAGATGTCGCCGTTGCCGAGCACGGGGATCTCGGGGACGTGCTCCTTGAGCCGGGCGATGGCCTCCCAGTCGGCGGTGCCGCCGTAGTGCTGGGCGGTGGTGCGGCCGTGCAGGGCGATGGCGGTGACCCCCTCCTCCACGGCGATCCGGCCCGCGTCGAGGTAGGTGAGGTGGTCGTCGTCGATGCCCTTGCGCATCTTCATGGTGACCGGGAGGTCACCGGCGCCGGCCACGGCCTCGCGCAGGATGGCCCGGAGCAGGTTCCGCTTGTAGGGCAGGGCGGAGCCGCCGCCCTTGCGGGTCACCTTGGGGACCGGGCAGCCGAAGTTCAGGTCGATGTGGTCGGCCCGGTCCTCCTCGACGATCATGCGGACCGCCTTGCCGACCGTGACCGGGTCCACTCCGTACAGCTGGATGGAGCGCGGGGTCTCCGTGGCGTCGAAGTGGATGAGCTGCATGGTCTTCTCGTTGCGCTCGACCAGTGCCCGGGTGGTGATCATCTCGCTCACGTACAGCCCCTTGCCCTCGCTGAACTCGCGGCAGAGGGTGCGGAAGGGGGCGTTCGTGATGCCGGCCATGGGCGCGAGCACCACCGGCGGCCGCACCGTGTGCGGGCCGATCGCGAGAGGCGGGGGAAGCGTGGTCATGCCCCCCATTGTCGCCCATCCGGGTGCCGCGCTCCCGATGTGGTTAGTTAGGCGTACTATCGAGGCATGCCCGAGTCCGGCCGTCGCCGCCGCCTGCTGGTCCTGGCGATCTGCTGCACCAGCCTGCTGATCGTCAGCCTGGACAACACGGCGCTCAACGTCGCCCTGCCCACGATGCGCGCCGAGTTCGGCGCCTCCGTCTCCGGGATGCAGTGGACCCTCGACGCGTACACGCTGGTGCTCGCCTCGCTGCTGATGCCCGCGGGTGCCGCCGCCGACCGGCTGGGCCGCCGCCGGGTCTTCGCCACCGGCCTGGTGCTCTTCACCCTCGGCTCCCTGCTCTGCTCCCTGGCCCCGGGCCTGGAGTGGCTGGTGGCCTTCCGAGTGGTGCAGGCCGTGGGCGGCTCCATGCTCAACCCGGTCGCCATGTCGATCATCACCAACACCTTCACCGAACCCCGCGAACGGGCCCGCGCCATCGGCGCCTGGGGCGCGGTGGTCGGCGTCTCCATGGCCGCCGGACCGCTGGTGGGCGGACTGCTCGTGGACGGGGTGGGCTGGCGGGCGGTGTTCTGGGTGAACCTGCCCGTGGGACTGACGGCCCTGCTGCTGACGCTGAGGTTCGTGCCCGAGTCCCGGGCCCCCCGGCCGCGCCGCCCGGACCGGGTGGGTCAGCTGCTGGTGATGACCCTGCTGCTCTCCCTCACCTACGGGATCATCGAAGCCCCGGCGGCGGGCTGGGGCTCCCCGCTCGTCCTGGGCTGCGCGGCCGTGGCGGTGGCGGCCCTGGTCGGGCTGGTGCGGTACGAGTCCCGGCGGGAGGATCCGCTGATCGACCCGCGCTTCTTCCGCAGCCCGCCCTTCAGCGGCGCCACCCTGATCGCCGTGTGCGGGTTCGCCGCCCTCGCGGGCTTCCTCTTCCTGAACACCCTGTACCTCCAGGAGGTGCGCGGGCTCGACGCCCTCGACGCCGGGCTGTACGTGCTGCCCATGGCCGGGCTGACCTTCCTTTGCGCACCCCTGTCCGGGCGGCTGACCGCCACGGTCGGCCCGCGGCCCCCGCTGCTGGCGGCCGGCACCGCGATGGCCGCGAGCGGGGTGCTCTTCGCGGGCTTCCGGGCCGAGGCCGACGACACCCTCCTCTTCACCGCGTACGTGCTCTTCGGCCTGGGCTTCGGGCTGCTCAACGCCCCGATCACCAACACCGCCGTCTCCGGGATGCCGCGCGCCCAGGCCGGGGTGGCCGCGGCGGTGGCCTCGACGAGCCGGCAGACCGGCAGCGCCCTCGGGGTGGCCGTCATCGGGGCGGTGCTGGCCTCGGGGCCGGCGGGCTCGGCGGTCGGCGATCCGGGGCACGGCGCGGCATTCCTGGACGCGGCCCGGCCCGCCTGGTGGATCGTCGCCGGGTGCGGGGCGGCCGTGGTGGTGCTGGCGGCCCTGACCAGCGGGCCCCGGGCCACGGCGGTCGCGGCCCGGGTGCTGGAGGCGGCCCGGTCGGAGGAGGAGGACCTGCGGGCGCGCGCGGGCTGAGCCGCGGGCGGCGGGGTGCGGTCGGGCGGGCGGGGTGCGTCAGGCGGCCGGGACGGTGGCCGGCCGCAGCAGCGGGGCCGAGGCCAGGGCGGTGAGGGCGCGCAGGGCCGGCAGGTGGTCCTCGTCCCCGCCGAGCCGGGTCAGGACCCGGTCGGCGTGGGCGCGCAGGGCCCGCAGATCGGCGTGGAAGCGGTCCAGTACGGCGGCGTGCTGGAGGTGCGCGGCGAGCTCGGCGCGGGCCGCGCAGGCGGCGCGGACGGCGGCGGGGGTGGCGAGGGCCGGGGTGCGGGCGGCGGCGGCCAGGGTGAGCAGCCGTTGCCGGACCGGGGTGGCGGCGTCTTCGAGGGCGCCGGCGAGGAGGTAGGTGACGGTGCCGTTGGCGAGGTCCTCGTTGCGGCCGGTCAGGAGGTCCTGCTGGTCGTTGAAGAGCTGCCAGAGCAGGCCGAAGACCTCGCCGAACTCCCGCCAGAGGGCGGTCCGGGGGGCGTCGGCGCCGGCGAGCCGGGCGGCCATCGCGGTGATCATCCCGAAGGGGCCGCCGGACTTGCCGCGGTAGGTGGCGAGCACGGTGCCGCGCTCGGCTCCGGCCGGGTCCGGGTGGAGGTCGGCGAGCTGCCCCTCGGCACCGCTGACGGCTCCGCGGACGAGTTCGGCGGAGAGGGCCTCGCGGACGGCGGGGTCCAGGGGGCTGGACTGGAGGATCCGCAGGGGCAGGACCGTGCCGCAGAGGACGGCGGCCAGCAGGGCGGCCTCGGGACCGGGGGCGCCGGCCTCCCGGCCGGGGGCGGTGCCGGTCGGGGCGGCCCCGGCGTCGGCGAGGTCGTCGAAGTGGCAGGCGGAGGTCCACCAGAGCAGGTGCACGGCGGCCAGCGGCACGGCCGGCTCCGGGTCCCCGGTCTCGACCCCGTGCACCAGCAGGGGCAGGGTCTCCAGGGGGTGCCCGAAGGTGCGGGCGCGCAGCAGGGCGGCGGCGGCCAGTCGGACGCCGGGCGCGTCGGGCCCCAGGCCGTCGAGGAGCGCGGTCAGCTCCGCCTGCACGGCGGGGCCGAGGGCGTGGTGGAGTTCCCGGTAGGTGAGCCCCGCGTAGCGGGACCGCGGCGTCTGCCCGTACTGACTGGCGTCCACGAGCTGCCCCCGACGGAGAGAACGGTCCCGGCGACTGTCGGGCGGACGCTCTGCGTCCGGCTCAGATTCGATCATTCCGGCCCGCACGGGGTAAGGGCGATTTTCGGCCTGTCTGATTTTCCCTGGTTTTCCGGACCCCGGCTTCCGACCGGACCCGAAGGGGCCCTACGATCCGCCCGTACCCGCCCGGGCTCCCGCCCGCGGCCCAGCTCGGGAGTACCGGTGAACAGCAGTACCGGCCACTGGATCCTCACCTGCACCATGTGGCTCGCCTGCCTGGTGAAGGTGCCGACCCTGCGGCACCACCGCGAGCCGCTCCACGTGACGGTGTGCCTGGTCCCCTTCTTCGGCGGGGTCGCCTACTTCACCTCGAACCCCCAGGTCATCGGCGTGGTCAACGCATGGACCGGGGTCGACAACTTCTCCGCCCCGCTGGTGTACTCCCTGCTCACCGTGGTCAGCGCGCTCATCGTGACCCTCCTGGTGCACTGGCGGGAGGGCACGGAGGAACGGGCCCGACGGACCTCCCGGCGGGTGCTCACCGCGTACGGGGCCACCGTGGTCGGCATCGTGCTGCTCTTCGCCGCCGGCGAGGCCCCGGTGGAACGGCGGGTGGACTTCGACACCTACTACGCCACCACCCCCTTCATCCGCGAGATGATCCTGCTCTACCTGACCGCGCACGCGGTGTCGGTCACCCTCGCCACCACCCTCTGCATCCGCTGGTTCGCCCTGGTCAGGGGCCAGTGGCTGCGCCGGGGACTGCGGCTCCTCATCGTGGGCTTCGCCCTCGGCCTCGGCATGGACGCCTGCAAGTTCCTCGCCGTCGGGGCCCGCTGGGCCGGGGCCGACTGGGACCTGCTCAACACCGGGGCGGCCCCGCTGTTCGCCTTCGGCTACACCCTGCTGACCGGACTCGGCTTCATCCTGCCGGTGGTCGGCAGCACCCTGGTCCACACCTGGGGGGCGCTGCGCTCCCTCGTCCAGCTGCGGCCGCTGTGGTGCGCCCTGCAACCCGCCGCCCCGGCGGCCCCGCCCGGCCCGCCGGTGCCGTGGTGGGAGATCGACCTGCGGGTCACCCGGCGGGTGGCGGAGATCCACGACGGCCGGTTGGCCCTGCGCCCGTACCGGGACCGCTCCGCGGCGGCGGCCGCCGCCGACCGGGCCCGGGCCACGGGCCTGTCCGGGGCCGAGGCGGCCGCCGCCGTGGAGGCCGAGGTGCTGGCGACCGCGCTGGCCAGGCTGGCCGCCTCCAATACCGACCGGCTCCCTGAGGCCCCCGCCGAGGAGACCTGCCCGGTGCCGGACCCCTCCCCGGCCCTGGACCGCGAGGCACTGGTGCGGGTCGCCCGACGCTTTCGCCGCCCGGAGGGACCGGTCCGGACCGCCTAGCGCTCCGCCCCCGTACCCCGCGCCTCGAACGCCGGCGGGGCCGGATCGCCATGCCCCGGTGGAGAGGGTTTTCCTCCGGCGGGGCTCGTTTTCAGCCGACTGTTCGCTGACAGACCACTCCGCCGGAGCGCTCCGAACGGCCCGCCGCGCCCATTTCAAGCCCCCGCGAGGGCCCCGATCCCGGAGGGGCTGACACCCACACGACTGACAGATATTGAACTCTGTCAGTCGTCATGTCATTCTCTTTCCATGACCTCGCACACGAGCACCACCCCTGCCACCCCCGCCCCCGCCCGCACCCTGGGCCGCACCGGCCCCACCGTCTTCCCGCTCGGTCTCGGCTGCATGGGCATGTCCGCCCTCTACGGCGAAGCCGACCGCACCGAGTCCGTGGCCACGATCCACGCCGCCCTGGAGGCCGGGGTCACCCTCCTCGACACCGGCGACTTCTACGGCATGGGCCACAACGAGCTCCTGATCAACGAAGCCCTCCGCACCGCCCCCGCGGCCCTCCGCGAGCAGGCCCTGACCAGCGTGAAGTTCGGCGCGCTGCGCACGGTCGAGGGCGGGTTCACCGGGTACGACGGCCGCCCGGAGGCCGTGAAGAACTTCCTCGCGTACTCGCTCCAGCGCCTCGGCCGGGACCACGTCGACGTGTACCGGATCGCCCGCGTGGACCCGCAGGTCCCGATCGAGGAGACCGTCGGCGCCATCGCCGAGGCCGTGCAGGCCGGGCACGTCCGGCACATCGGCCTTTCCGAGGTGGGGGCGGACAGCCTGCGCCGGGCCGCCGCCACGGCCCCCATCGCCGACCTCCAGATCGAGTACTCCCTGGTGTCGCGCGGCATCGAGGAGGAGATCCTGCCGACCGCCCGCGAGCTGGGCATCGGCGTGACGGCGTACGGAGTCCTCTCGCGCGGTCTGATCAGCGGGCACTTCACCCGGGACCGCCTCCTCGCCCCCGGCGACTTCCGCGGCATGAGCCCCCGCTTCCAGGGGGACAACCTCCACCGCAACCTCGACCTGGTGGAGGCCCTGCGCAAGGTGGCGGAGGGGCGCGGCATCACGGTGGCGCAGGCCGCCATCGCCTGGGTGCTCTCGCGGGGCGAGGACATCGTGCCGCTGATCGGCGCCCGTCGCCGGGACCGCCTGGCCGAGGCCCTGGGAGCCCTGGAGGCCACCCTGGACGCCGCCGACCTGGCCGCGATCGAGGCGGCCGTCCCCGTCGGGGCGGCCGCGGGCGAGCGCTACCCGGCGGCCCAGATGGCCCACCTGGACAGCGAGCACTGACGGACGGGTACCGTCGTTCCATGCCAGCCGCCGAAGCCCTGACCCCCGAGCGCATCCTCGAAGCGACCGAGGAGGTGCTGCGCCGGTACGGGCCCACCAAGGCCACCGTGGTGGACGTGGCCCGCTCCCTCGGGGTCAGCCACGGCAGCGTCTACCGGCACTTCCCCTCCAAGGCCGCCCTGCGCGAGGCCGTCACCGAGCGCTGGCTGCACCGGACGGTCGGGGTGCTGGAGGAGATCACCGCGGCCCCGGAGCAGCCCGCTCCGAGCAAGCTGGAGAGCTGGCTGGAGGCCCTGTTCGAGGCGAAGCGGCACAAGGCGGGGGACGATCCCGAGCTGTTCGCCACCTACACCGTGCTGCTCTCGGAGAACAGCGGCGTGGTCGACGAGCACCTCGCCGAGCTGATCGCCCAGCTGGTCCGGATCATCGGCGAGGGGGTGGCGGCCGGCACCCTCGGCGCCCCGGACGTCCCCGCCGCCGCCCGGGCCGTCTTCGACGCCACCTCCCGCTTCCACGACCCGCAGTACGCGCCGGAGTGGCGGCTGCCGGGGATCCGGCCGGAGTTCGAGGCCGTGACCTCCCTGGTCATCCGCGGCCTCCGCCCCTGACGGACCCACCACGACGGGACCCACCGGGACGGACCCACGGGGACCGACCCACGACGAAGGCCGGCGCCCCGGCGCGCTCCTCGCGCGCCGGGGCACCGGCCTTCGTCCTGCGGCGGGGCGGCGGGACCGCCCCCACCGGTTCAGCAGCCGAGCAGACGGGCGCCCAGGTAGGCCTGGATCTGGTCCAGGGAGACCCGCTCCTGCTTCATGGTGTCGCGCTCGCGCACCGTCACGGCGTTGTCGTCGAGGGTGTCGAAGTCGACGGTCACGCAGAACGGCGTGCCGATCTCGTCCTGGCGACGGTAGCGGCGGCCGATGGCGCCCGCGTCGTCGAACTCGATGTTCCAGTTCTTGCGGAGGTCCGCGGCCAGGCCCTTGGCCTTCGGGGACAGCTGCGGGTTGCGGGACAGCGGCAGCACCGCGACCTTCACCGGGGCCAGGCGCGGGTCGAGGCGCATCACGACGCGCTTCTCCATGACGCCCTTGGCGTTGGGGGCCTCGTCCTCGATGTACGCGTCGAGCATGAAGGCGAGCATGGCGCGGTTGACACCGGCCGCGGGCTCGATGACGTACGGCACGTACCGCTCGCCGGCCTCCTGGTCGAAGAAGGACAGGTCCTGGCCGGAGGCCTCGGAGTGCGCCTTCAGGTCGAAGTCGGTGCGGTTGGCCACGCCCTCCAGCTCGGAGAACTCGTTGCCGCCGAAGTTGAAGCGGTACTCGATGTCGGCGGTGCGCTTCGAGTAGTGGGAGAGCTTCTCCTTCGGGTGGTCGTACCACCGGATGTTCTCGGCGCGGATACCCAGGTCCAGGTACCAGTTCCAGCGCTCGTTCATCCAGTACTCGTGCCACTGCTCGTCCTCGCCCGGCTTGACGAAGAACTCCATCTCCATCTGCTCGAACTCGCGGGTCCGGAAGATGAAGTTGCCCGGAGTGATCTCGTTCCGGAAGGACTTGCCGGTCTGCGCGATGCCGAACGGCGGCTTCTTGCGCGAAGTCTGCTGGACCGCGGCGAAGTTGGTGAAGATGCCCTGGGCCGTCTCGGGGCGCAGGTACGCCTTGGAGCCGGTGTCCTGGGTCGGGCCGAGGTGGGTCTCCAGCATGCCGGAGAACTGCTTGGGCTCGGTGAACTGGCCCTTGTTGCCGCAGTTGGGGCAGTTGATGTCCGCGAGGCCGTTCTCGGGGAGGCGGCCGTGCTTGGCCTCGTACGCCTCTTCCAGGTGGTCGGCACGGTGCCGCTTGTGGCAGGCGGTGCACTCGGTCAGCGGGTCCGAGAAGGTCGCCACGTGACCGGAGGCCACCCACACCTCGGGGGCGAGGATCACGGAGGAGTCGATGCCCACGACGTCCTCACGGGAGGTGACCATGGCCTTCCACCACTGGCGCTTGATGTTCTCCTTGAGTTCGACACCCAGCGGCCCGTAGTCCCAGGCGGCACGCTGACCGCCGTAGATCTCACTGCACGGGTAGACGAAGCCACGGCGCTTGCTGAGGCTGACGATGGTGTCGATCTTGTCGGCGGCCACGATGCTCTCTTCATTACGAGGACGAACGCGAATGCCTCAGGTTACCGGCGGCCGGGGCCCCACTTTCAAATCGGTTCCCCGCGCACCCCTTCCCACCGCGCGCACGCGAGGCCGCACGCAGGGGCTTTTGACAATGATTCTCATCTTTGATGAAAATGAGTGTCATGAACGTACGACGCCTCATACCCGCCACCGCCCTCGCCGGAGCCGTCGCGCTCGGTGCCACCGCGCTGACCGCCTGCTCCGGAGGCGCCTCCGCCGACGGCGCCAACGGCGGCAAGCTGGACGTCGTCGCCTCGTTCTACCCGCTCCAGTTCCTCGCCCAGCAGATCGGCGGGGACCACGTGAAGGTCACCTCGCTGACCAAGCCCGGGGTCGAACCCCACGACCTGGAGATCACCCCGCGCCAGACCGCACAGCTCGACGAGTCCGACGTGGTCCTGTACCTCAAGACCCTCCAGCCCGCCGTGGACAAGGCCGTGGAGCAGTCCGGAGTCTCCGCGAAGGTGGACGCCGCGAAGCTGACCACCATGGAGGTCCACTCCGCCGACGGCCACGACCACGGCTCCGACGAGGCCGGTCACGCCGAGGAGGACCACGGTCACGACCACGGCGAGGCCGGCGAGGACCCGCACGTCTGGCTGGACCCGGTGAAGTACGCCGAGATCGCCGAGGGCGTGGGCGCCGCCTTCGCCAAGGCCGACCCGACCCACGCCGCCGCCTACGAGAAGAACGCCGCGGACCTCACCGGCAAGCTCAAGGCCCTGGACACGGAGTTCAAGGACGGGCTGAAGAACAGCGCCTCCAAGACCTTCATCACCACCCACTCCGCCTTCGGCTACCTCGCCGAGCGCTACGGGCTGGACCAGGAGGGCATCTCCGGGGTGGACCCGGAGTCGGAGCCCAGCCCGGCCCGGATGAAGGACCTCCAGGCTCTGGCGAAGAAGGAGAAGGTCTCCACCGTCTTCTTCGAGACTCTGGCGAGCCCCAAGACCGCGGACACCCTCGCCCGCGACCTCGGCCTGAAGACCGACGTGCTCGACCCCCTGGAGGGGATCACCGACGACTCCCAGGGCCGGGACTACTTCGAGGTCATGCGGTCCAACCTGAAGAACCTGCAGAAGGCGCTCGGCGCCAAGTGACCACCCCGGCAGCACCGGCAGCATCGGAGGCGCAGTCCATGAACGCGCACACGGACACGGCGACGGGACCGGCGAACCCGGCCACCGCCGCGGAGCAGCCCGTCATATCCCTGCGCGGGGCCACCGCCTCGCTCGGCTCGCGCACCGTGCTGCGCGGGGTCGACCTCACCGTCCGCCGCGGCGAGGTCGTCGCCCTGCTCGGCGCCAACGGCTCCGGCAAGTCCACGGCCGTCCGCTCCGTCGTGGGCCAGGTGCCCCTCAGCGGCGGCGAGCTGGACCTCTTCGGAACCCCCTTCGGCAAGTTCCGCGCCTGGTCCCGGATCGGATACGTGCCGCAGCGGACCACGGCCGCCGGCGGGGTGCCCGCCACCGTCCGCGAGGTGGTCTCCTCCGGGCGGCTGGCCCGCTCCCGCTTCGGACTGCCCCGCAAGGCCGACCGGGCCGCCGTGGACCGCGCCCTGGCCCTCGTGGACATGCTGCCGCAGGCCGGCTCCTCGGTGAACGCCCTCTCCGGCGGCCAGCACCAGCGGGTCCTCATCGCCCGCGCCCTGGCCGTGGAGCCCGAACTCCTGATCATGGACGAGCCGATGGCCGGCGTGGACCTCGCCAACCAGAAGGTCCTGGCCAACGCGCTGCGCACCCAGGTCGCCGCCGGGGCCACCGTCCTGCTGGTCCTGCACGAGCTGGGCCCGCTGGAGCCCCTCATCGACCGGGCCGTCGTCCTGCGCGACGGCTGCGTGGTCCACGACGGACCGCCGCCGGAGGCCGTGGGCCAGCACGCCCTGCCCGGCCACGACCACGTACACCCCCACGCGGCCCACGACGCCGAGCCGCTCCGGACGGGACTGCTGAGCTGATGGAATTCCTGACCCCCGCCTTCATGCAGCGGGCCCTGATCGCCGCCGCCCTGGTCGGCATCACCGCCCCCGCCATCGGCACCTACCTCGTCCAGCGCCGGCAGGCCGTCATGGGCGACGGCATCGGGCACGTGGCCATGACCGGTGTCGCCCTCGGCTTCCTCTTCCAGACCAGCCCGGTGTGGATGGCCACCCTGGTCGCCGTCCTCGGCGCCGTCGGCATGGAGCTGATCCGCTCCCGCGGCAAGACCAGCGGGGACATCGCCCTCGCCGTGCTCTTCTACGGCGGCATGGCCGGCGGCGTCATGATCATCAACCTGGCCCCGAGCGGATCCACCTCCAACCTCGTCGGGTTCATGTTCGGCTCGATCACCACCGTGGCGCCCGAGGACGTCGTCGCCATCGCGGTCCTCGCGGTCTTCGTGATGGCCGTCACGCTGGGGCTGCGCCGCCAACTGTTCGCGGTCTGCCAGGACGAGGAGTTCGCCAAGGTCACCGGCCTGCCGGTGCGGGCCCTGAACCTGCTGATCGCGGTCACCGCCGCGGTCACCGTCACCGTGGCCATGCGCATCGTGGGCCTGCTGCTGGTCAGCGCCATGATGGTGATCCCCGTCGCGGCGGCCCAGCGGCTGACCCGCGGCTTCGCCACCACCCTGGCGCTGGCCATCGGCATCAGCGTCAGCGTGGCCCTGACCGGCACGGTCACCACCTACTACGTGAACGCACCCTCCGGCGCCGCCATCGTCCTGCTCGCCATCGGCGTCTTCCTGGTCCTGTCCGTGGTCTCCGCGCCCCTCGCCCGGCGGCGGGCGGCCCGGAAGTCCGCGGCGGCCGGGGCCTCCGGTGAAGCTCGGTGCCCCACACCCGCGTGGCGAACGCAGGCCGCGTGTGGGGCGGGGTGCCGGTCAGGAGCGGGGTAGAGGGCCCGCTGGGTCCGTCCCGGCGATCACATCAGTGCTCAGCCCTGGAGGGAGGCAACCTTGATCGCCAGCGCCGACTTCTTGTTGGCGGCGGCGTTCTTGTGGATGACACCCTTCGAGACGGCCTTGTCCAGCTTCCGCGAGGCGGCACGGGCCGCCGCGGTGGCCTTCTCGGCGTCGCCGGCGACGACGGCCTCGTTGGCCTTGCGGATGAAGGTGCGCAGCTCGGACTTGACGGACTTGTTGCGAAGGCGGGCCTTCTCGTTCGTCTTGTTCCGCTTGATCTGGGACTTGATGTTCGCCACGAAAGAGCCTTTTCAGGTTCAGAGTTTGATCTTCGGATTGTGACTCGACAGCTGAGAGGGCATACGAGACACAGCTGCCCAGGCTACCAGGCGCACTCCGACCGGCCCAAACCGAGCGTCGGGCCCCGCTCGTGGGACCATGGAGCCCGAGTATCCATAGTCATCGCCCGAGAACCAGGACCTTGCGTGCCCGCGATCCCCAGCCACGTGCCCGAGCCGAGCCGTACCGACCCGGCGCTGATCCGCAATTTCTGCATCATCGCGCACATCGACCACGGCAAGTCGACTCTCGCCGACCGGATGCTCCAGCTGACCGGTGTCGTCGACCAGCGCCAGATGCGTGCCCAGTACCTCGACCGCATGGACATCGAGCGTGAGCGGGGCATCACGATCAAGTCCCAGGCCGTCCGTCTGCCCTGGTCGCCCACGGTGGGCGACGGTCAGGGCAAGACGCACATCCTGAACATGATCGACACCCCGGGCCACGTGGACTTCACCTACGAGGTCTCCCGGTCGCTGGCGGCGTGCGAGGGCACCGTGCTGCTCGTGGACGCGGCGCAGGGCATCGAGGCGCAGACCCTCGCCAACCTGTACCTGGCGATGGAGAACGACCTCGCGATCGTCCCGGTCCTGAACAAGATCGACCTCCCGGCGGCCCAGCCGGAGAAGTTCGCCGAGGAGCTGGCGAACCTGGTCGGTTGCGAGCCCGACGACGTCCTGCGGGTCTCGGCGAAGACCGGTGTGGGCGTGGACACCCTGCTGGACCGCGTGGTGCAGACCGTTCCGGCGCCGGTAGGCGTCAAGGACGCCCCCGCACGCGCGATGATCTTCGACTCGGTCTACGACTCCTACCGCGGCGTGGTCACCTACGTCCGTGTGGTCGACGGCACGCTCAACAAGCGCGAGCGGATCCGGATGATGTCCACCGGCGCCACCCACGAGCTGCTGGAGATCGGCACCAACTCGCCCGAGATGCTCCCCGCGGACGGTCTGTCCGTGGGTGAGGTGGGCTACCTGATCACCGGTGTGAAGGACGTCCGCCAGTCCAAGGTGGGTGACACCATCACCCAGATGACGGGCGGTGCCACCGAGGCCCTGGGCGGTTACAAGGACCCCAAGCCGATGGTGTTCTCCGGCCTCTACCCGCTGGACGGCTCGGACTACCCGGACCTCCGCGAGGCCCTGGACAAGCTGCAGCTCAACGACGCCGCGCTGGTCTACGAGCCGGAGACCTCCGCGGCCCTCGGCTTCGGTTTCCGCGTCGGCTTCCTCGGCCTGCTGCACCTGGACGTGATCCGCGAGCGCCTGGAGCGCGAGTTCGGCCTCGACCTGATCGCCACCGCCCCCAACGTGGTCTACCGCGTGGTCCTGGAGGACGGGAAGGAGGTCACCGTCACCAACCCGAGCGAGTTCCCCGAGGGCAAGATCTCCGAGGTGTACGAGCCGGTCGTGCGTGCCACGATCCTCGCCCCCAGCGAGTTCATCGGCTCGATCATGGAGCTGTGCCAGACCCGCCGCGGCACCCTGCTGGGCATGGACTACCTGTCCGAGGACCGGGTGGAGATCCGGTACACCCTCCCGCTCGCCGAGATCGTCTTCGACTTCTTCGACCAGCTGAAGTCCAAGACGCGCGGTTACGCCTCCCTGGACTACGAGCCCACCGGCGAGCAGAGCAGCTCCCTGGTCAAGGTGGACATCCTGCTCCACGGCGACAAGGTGGACGCCTTCTCGGCCATCACGCACAAGGACGCGGCGTACGCGTACGGCGTCCGGCTGGTCGCCAAGCTGCGCGAGCTCATCCCGCGGCAGGCGTTCGAGGTGCCCGTGCAGGCGGCCATCGGCTCCCGGGTCATCGCCCGCGAGACCATCCGCGCCATCCGCAAGGACGTCCTCGCCAAGTGCTACGGCGGTGACATCTCCCGTAAGCGGAAGCTGCTGGAGAAGCAGAAGGAAGGCAAGAAGCGCATGAAGATGGTCGGCTCGGTGGAGGTCCCGCAGGACGCCTTCATCGCCGTCCTCTCCAGCGACGAGTCCGGCGGCGGCAAGACCAAGAAGTGACCGTGGACCAGTAGCTTCGCCCTGCCGTCCGAACGGGCCCCCGCGCAGCCGCGCGGGGGCCCGTTCGTTATAAAGCGGCCGCTCGCGGCCTCTTACGCACCGGACGGACGGCCTCTAGTCTGATCTCTGCTCGATGGTTACTCGCCAGTTAAACAGTCGGCAGCACCGCCATGGTCCCGTTCGCGGAGGCGGTCGGTCCGGTTGACCGCCAGCCAGTCCCACGTACGCCGCGTGGTCCGGAGGATGTCGTGAGCGACACACAGACCTTGATCGAGAACCGTCCGCCCACCGTGGCCGTGCTCTTCCAGGAGCGCGTCGCGGCCACCCCGGACGCCGAGGCCTACCGCTATCCCGTGCCCGCGCCCTCCGGCCAGGGACCGGACGACTGGAAGTCGCTCAGCTGGGGCCAGGCCGCGGAGCGGGTGTACGCCATCGCCGCCGGCCTGATCGCCCTCGGAGTGGAACCGGAACAGCGCGTCGCGCTCTCCTCCAGCACCCGCGTGGAGTGGATCCTCTCCGACCTGGGCGTGATGTGCGCGGGCGCCGCGACCACCACCGTCTACCCCAGCACCAACGCCGAGGAATCGGCCTTCATCCTCGCCGACTCCGAGAGCCGGGTGCTGATCGCCGAGGACGCCGCGCAGCTCGCCAAGGCCCGCGAACGCCGCGCCGACCTGCCCGCCCTGCACCACGTGGTGGTCCTGGACGCCGCCGCCGCGGTCGCCGAGGAGGGCGACCCGGAAGGCTGGGTGCTCTCCCTGGCCGACCTGGAGGCCCGCGGGGCCGAACTGCTGGCGAAGCGGCCCGAGGCCGTCGACGAGCGGATCTCCGCGATCACCGCGGACCAGCTCGCCACCCTGATCTACACCTCCGGCACCACCGGCCGCCCCAAGGGCGTCCGCCTCCCGCACGACAACTGGTCGTACATGGCCAAGGCCATCGTGGCCACCGGCATGGTCGGCCCGGACGACGTCCAGTACCTGTGGCTGCCGCTCGCCCACGTCTTCGGCAAGGTCCTCACCTCCGGCCAGATCGAGGCCGGGCACGTCACCGCCCTCGACGGCCGGGTCGAGAAGATCATCGAGAACCTGCCGGTCATCCAGCCCACCTACATGGCCGCCGTGCCCCGGATCTTCGAGAAGGTCTACAACGGCGTGGCCGCCAAGGCCCGCGCCGGCGGCGGAGCCAAGTACAAGATCTTCCAGTGGGCCGCCGAGGTCGCCCGCGAGTACGCCCGCACCTCCCAGGACAACTTCCGCCGCACCGGCACGGCCTCCGTACCGATGGGCCTGCGCGCCAAGCACAAGGTCGCCGACGCCCTCGTCTACTCCAAGCTCCGCGACGCCTTCGGCGGCAAGCTGCGCGCCGCCATCTCCGGCTCCGCGGCCCTCGCCCCCGAGATCGGCTACTTCTTCGCGGGCGCCGGGGTGCACATCCTGGAGGGCTACGGGCTCACCGAGTCCAGCGCCGCCTCCTTCGTCAACCCGGGCGAGGCCTACCGCACCGGCACCGT
Organism: Streptomyces sp. NPDC097619; assembly: GCF_040302735.1. Taxonomy (NCBI): domain Bacteria; kingdom Bacillati; phylum Actinomycetota; class Actinomycetes; order Kitasatosporales; family Streptomycetaceae; genus Streptomyces; species Streptomyces sp. NPDC097619. The sequence continues at coordinate 62,838 of NZ_JBEOSD010000029.1, forward strand.
CGGCAAGCCGCTCCCCGGCACCGAGGTCCGCATCGCCGACGACGGCGAGATCCTGCTCCGCAGCCCCGGCATCATGGAGGGCTACCACCAGCTGCCCGAGAAGACCGCCGAGGTCCTCGAAGCCGACGGCTGGCTGCACACGGGCGACATCGGCGAGCTCTCCCCGGACGGCTACCTGCGCATCACCGACCGCAAGAAGGACCTGATCAAGACCTCGGGCGGCAAGTACGTCTCCCCGGCCGAGATCGAGGGCCAGTTCAAGGCGGTCTGCCCGTTCGTGTCGAACATCCTGGTGCACGGGGCCGACCGGAACTTCTGCTCCGCCCTCATCGCCCTCGACGAGCCCGCCCTGCTCGGCTGGGCCGAGGACAACGGGCTCGCCGGCAAGACCTACGGGGAGGTCGTCGCCGACCCGCGGACCCGCGAGATGGTCCAGGGCTACGTGGACACCCTCAACGGCAACCTCCAGCGCTGGCAGACGGTCAAGAAGTTCGCCCTGCTGCCCCGCGACCTCGACGTGGAGCACGGCGAGCTCACCCCCAGCCTCAAGTTGAAGCGGCCGGCGGTCGAGCGCGAGTTCAAGCACCTCATCGAGGAGATGTACCAGGGCTCCCGCGAGGCGTAGCCCGCGCCGCCGGAAGGCGGGGCCGGGCGGCACCGTCCTCGGCGCGGTCCTGCACGGCGGCCAGGCCAAGGAGAAGAAGCCCCTGGGCCGCAAGGGCAAGGGCCGCCGCGGCGGGACCCACAGATCGGCC
>NZ_JBEOSD010000030.1:0-63252 GCF_040302735.1 Streptomyces sp. NPDC097619
GCGGGGCCTGGACCTGTCGAGGGCGGGGTTCCGGATCACGGCCGAGCTGGGTTCCCTGGACGGCGGGGCGCCCATCGCCCCCGGGGTGTGGGGCCCCGCGCTCTGTGGCCCTGCGGCACGGATTCCCGCGGTCCACGGCCGGCCGGCCGCGCCGCAGGCTACGCCTGCCGACCCGGCCCGCCCACGGTGTCGAACTCGGCCCACACCGTCTTGCCCAGCTCGTGCCGCTCGGCTCCCCAGCGGTCCGAGGCGTGCTCGACGATGAAGAGGCCGTGCCCGCCCGGAACGGACGGCTCGTGCGGGCGGCGCGGGGACGGCAGCGTGGAACCGCCGTCGCTGACCTCCACGCGCAGCCGCGCGGGCGAGGCGTCGAGGACCAGCTCCAGCGGTCCGCCGGCGTGCAGCATGGCGTTGGAGACCAGCTCCGCCACCAGCAGCACGACGTCCTCCACCCGGTCCTCGTCGACCCCGTCCGGGCCGGCGGGCCAGGCCCAGTCCTCCAGGCAGCGCGTGGTGAACGCGCGGGCCTTCGCCACCGGCCTGGGCAGGCCGGCCAGGGTCATGCGTCGGCGCTGGCCGCCGGGCGGCAGGACGCCCGGTCCCGGCCGGCCGTCGTCCAGGGTCCCCGGGATGGTCGTCATGTGCGGGTGCCCCTTCGGTCCTGGACCCTCGGTCTCGGTACTGGTGTCGATCGCTCCGGGTCGGTGGTGTTCGCGACCCTGTGCCCGGCCCCCGGCCGGGCACGTCTGCTCGGATGCCCCGTCACGGCCGGATCATGCCTCCCGGACGTGAACCCGGTCCTCAGGCGGCCAGAGCGGCGTCGACGGAATCGAACACGGTGAAGACGGCCTGCGCTCCGGTCAGGTCGAGGACCCGCCGTACGGTGGGTGCCACCGCCGCCAGCCGGAAGTCCACGCCCGCCGCCAGGGCCGCGGCCCGCGTCTTCAGCAGCAGGTTCAACCCGGAGGAGTCGCAGAAGCCGACCCCCGAAAGGTCCACCACGACCACCGGGGTGCCCTGTTCGACCAATGCGGACAGCGATTCCTGTGCGGGGGCCAAGGACTCGATGTCCAGGTCCCCCGCGACGTGACACACGGCCACGCGCTCCTGCGTACGGTCCACCCGCACCGTGAGCGGGCTCTCGTCCGCGTATCCGGCGCCCGGGCCGGTTCCCTGCTCATTACCGGCTGACATGGTCGTCTTTCCCTCCAGAGACAGCGCATCGACCTTACGCAAGCGGTCCCGCGCAGCCAAGCCCGGGTCCTCATCCCGTTCGCCCTCGTGTTCGCCCCGGACTTCCCGCCCGTCCCGGGCCTCCCGTCCGTCCGCCGGACCGCGCCCGGCGGGGCCGTCCCGGGCCTCGGCGGGGCCCCTGGTGTCCGGGGCCTCCCGGCCCGCTTCCGCGGGCGTGCCGGTGGTCACGGGGCCTCCGGGCGTTCGCGGACGGACACCCCGACGAGGCAGGTGTCGTCGTCGGTGTCGGCGAGGCTGTAGCGGAGCAGGTGGTCGAGGTGGCCCTCCAGGTCGCCGGGGCCTCCGACGGCCTCCCCGGCCTGCTCCGTGAGGGAGATCAGGCCGGTCAGCGAGGCCTGGAGGGACTGGTCCCGCCGTTCGATCAGCCCGTCGGTGTAGAGGACGAGCAGATCGCCCGGCCGGAGCTGGACCTCGCTCTCCTCGTACTCGGCCTGTCCGAGCACGCCGAGCAGGATGCCCGAAAGCTGGGGCAGGGTCTCCGCGCCGCCCTCGCGCAGCAGCACCGGCGGCAGGTGGCCGGCCCGGGCCCAGCGCAGGCGCCGGGTCTCCGGGTCGTACAGCCCGCACACGGCCGTCGCGGTCAGGTCCTCGGTGAGTTGGTGGGTGATGCTGTTGAGCCAGGTCAGCAGCTGGGCCGGGCCCGCCCCGGTGGCGGCCAGCCCGCGCAGGGCGTTGCGCAGGGCGACCATGCCGGTGGCGGCCTCGATGCCGTGTCCGGCCACGTCCCCGACGCACAGCAGGATCTTGCCGGAGGGCAGGGCCACCGTGTCGTACCAGTCCCCGCCGACGAGGTGGTCCTTCTCGGCGGGGCGGTAGCGGACGGCGACGCGCAGGTCCTCCGCGTCCACGGGACCGCGTACGGAGGGCATGATGGCGTGCTGCAACTGCCGGGCCAGTCGGCTGCGTTCGGCGGCCTCCTGGGCGGTCTGCGCCAGCTGGTCGCGGGTGGCGGCCAGGGCCACCTCGGTCCAGTGCTGGGCGGAGATGTCCTGGTAGGCGCCGCGCACCACGGTCAGTCGGTGGTCGGGGTCGTGGACCGGTTCGGCGACCACCCGGATGTGGCGGGCCACCCCGTCGGGCCGGAGGAGCCGGAAGGCCGTGGACGAGGGCCGCTGGTGGTGGAGCAGGTTCCGCAGGAAGCGGCCGATGGCGTGCCGGTCGTCGGGGTGGGCGTGTTCGGCGAGCTCTTCCAAGGGGATGGGCGGGGAGGTCGGGGGCAGGCCGTGCAGTTCGTACACGGCTTCGTTCCAGGCGATCTGCCGGGTGCGCAGGTTTTCCTCGAAGCCGCCGATCCGGCCGAGTCGTTGGGCGTGCTGGAGGAGTCGGGCCACCCGGGGGGTGCCCTCGTCGATCCGCCAGACGACCGCGAGGCAGTCCCCGTGCCGGCTGACGCTCACCTTGGCGGTGGTGCTGAGGGGGACGCCGTCCACCATCGCCGACAGGGTCATGGCGCCGGTGTGGAAGGGCTCGCCGGTGACGAAGACGTGTTCGGCCTTCTCCAGCAGGCCGCCGGGCTCGGCGGCCAGGGGGTACGCCTCCAGGAGCCGGGCCCCGAGGATGGCGCTGTTGGGGCGGCCGGCGAAGTCGACGAAGGCCGGGTTGAGGTAGCGGATGCCGAACCGGGGGGCGCCGGGCGCACCGCCCGGGTCCGCCTGGAGGATCAGGCAGGGGTCCATCAGGCCGTCGGTGAGCGAGCGCAGTCCCTCGAAGTGGGCGTCGCGTTCCCCGGCGGCGGCGGAGCCGTCGTCCGCCCAGTTCTCCAGGGTCGCGGCGCACAGCTCGGCCAGTGCCTCGAACTGTCGTTGGAGGGGTTGGGACTGCTCGGGGAGCGGTCCTTCCCAGCAGATCTCCAGGACGCCGGTGAGGCGGCCGCCGATGCCGGCGGGCACGGCGAGCCGGCCGCCGCCGATGCCGTGCTGGCCGATCGAGGGGATCCCGGCGCCGGCGAGCGCCGGGTAGGCGACCGCGGCCCGCTGGTCCAGGGCCCGCCGGGCGGGGGTGGGCACGCCGGGGGGCACGTGCCGCCAGCGGTGCGCCTCCTCCTCGCTGAACCCGGCGCTGCCGGCCAGGGACAGGGACTGGTCGGGGTGGGCGGCCCAGACGGCCACCGCGACGGCCCCGAGGGGGCGCAGGGCGTGGTCCAGCATGGAGCGGGCGACCGCTTCGGTGTCCTGTCCGGAGAGGGCGTGCGCCTCGGCGCTGCGCAGCCGGACGGCGACGGAGTCGGTGCCGGCCGGGTCGGGTGCCGTCGCCCCGGCGGGTACGGCGGCGGAGGCGGTGACGAAATCGCGGGCGACGGCCGAGATCCGGTCGGCGGCGGCCTGGTTGACGAGGTCGGCGGCGAGGACGAGGGGGGTGACGCCGGCCTTCTCGGCGAGTCCGGCCAGTTGGACGGCGGCTTCGGTGGGGCCGCAGTGGAGCCGTTCGACGAGGACGCCGACGGCCATTTCGACCAGGGCCCGGCCCGCCGCGTCGGCGTGGGCCTGTTCCAGTTCGCGGCGGAGCAGGTCGACGGTGGTGGCGAGGCGGCCCACGGCGGTGCCCTCGTCACCCGCCGGAGTGCCCGCCGGGCCGTCCGGCGCCAGGTCCTGAGCGAAGTCCGGCGCGAACTCCGGCAGGGCGGCGGCCCGGGGGACGGGCAGGTCGGTGCCGCCGGCGGCGGAGGGGGCATCGGCGGCGGGGGCCCCGGTGGGGCCTTCGCCGGCGTGCGGCTCCTCGACGTGCTGCACTGCGGCGGCTCCTCGGGTCTGCGGGGGCTCGGGCGCCCCTGTTCCTGCGGTCACGGTGGTCTCCGGGGCCTCAGGGGGCGAGCTGGCGGGTGATCCGGGCGACGAGCTCCCCGGCGTCCACCGGCTTGGTGATGTAGTCGCTGGCGCCGGAGGCCAGGCTCTTCTCGCGGTCTCCGATCATGGCCTTGGCGGTGACGGCGATGATCGGGAGCTTGCCGTGTTCGGGCATGTCCCGGATCGCCGCGGTGGCGGCGTAGCCGTCCATCTCGGGCATCATCACGTCCATCAGGATGACGTCGATGCCGGGGTGCGCGGCCAGGGCGTCGAGCGCGGCGCGGCCGTTCTCCGCCTGGAGGACCCGCATGCCGTGCAGTTCGAGGATCCCCGTGATGGCGTAGAGGTTGCGGTCGTCGTCGTCGACGACCAGGGCGGTGCGGCCGGCCAGCGAGGGGTCGACTTCGGGGTCCCAGGAGCGGCCGGTGTCGGGTTCGGTACGGGGGACCAGGGGGAGCACGTCGCCGGGCCGGTCGGCGCTCATGTGGAGGGCGATGCGTTCGCGGAGCTCGTCGAGGCCGGTGATGAGCTCGGTGAGGCCCGCGCCGCCGCGGTCGCGCAGGATCCGCGCGTCGTGGACGGAGGCGCCGCGACCGGCGTGGGCGAGGACGGGTACGGCGTGCAGGGCGGGGTCCCGTTCCATCTCCTCCAGCAGGGCGATGGCCTCGCCGCCGGGCAGGTCCAGGTCGAGGACCACGCAGTGGCAGGGGCTCGTGGCGAGGGTCGCGGCGGCTTCCTGGCCGCCGACCGCGGTGATGATCTCCACGCCGCGGGTGTCCTGTTCGCCGGTGCGCCGGGGCAGGCCCGCGACGGCGTTCTCGGCGACCAGGGAGAGCAGGCCGCCGGCGCGGGACTCCACGACGAGCAGGCGCCGTGGCCCGGGGAGTCCGCCGCCGGGCTCGCCGGGGCGGGCCTGCCCCGCGTGGACGTCGTCCTCCGTGGGGGCGAGGACGCCGGCTTCGATCTCGCGGGGCGCGCCGGAGGCCGTGGCCTCGGCGAACTCGGAGCGGGCCACGGGCAGGTAGAGGGTGAAGGTGCTGCCCTTGCCGAGGGTGCTCTCGGCGGTGATGGCCCCGCCCAGCAGGAAGGCGATCTCCCGGCTGATGGACAGGCCGAGGCCGGTGCCGCCGTACTTGCGGCTGGTGGTGCCGTCGGCCTGCTGGAAGGCGCCGAACACCGATTCCAGGTGCTGCGGGGCGATGCCGATGCCGGTGTCGGTGACCTGGAAGGCGAGGACCCGGCCGTCCCGGCGGACGAGTTCGGGGACCCGGGACTCGTCGGCCGGTTCGATGCTGACCTCCACCCGGCCCTGTTCGGTGAACTTCACCGCGTTGGAGAGGAGGTTGCGGAGGATCTGGCGCAGCCGGTAGTCGTCGGTGAGCAGTTCCGCGGGGACCTCGGGGGAGGTCCGGACCGTGAACGACAGGCTCTTCTGGCTGGTCATGGGCCGGAAGGTGGCCTCGACGTAGTCCAGCAGCCGGCTGAGGGGGACCACCTCGGGGGTGAGGTCCATTTTCCCGGCCTCGACCTTGGACAGGTCGAGGATGTCGTTGATGAGCTGGAGCAGGTCGGAGCCGGCGGAGTGGATGATGCCGGCGTACTCGACCTGCTTGGCGGTGAGGTTGCGGCTGGGGTTCTGGGCGAGGAGCTGGGCGAGGATCAGCAGGCTGTTGAGCGGGGTGCGCAGTTCGTGGCTCATGTTGGCCAGGAACTCCGACTTGTAGGTGGAGGCCACGGAGAGCTGGTGGGCGCGGGCCTCCAGCTCCTGGCGGGCCTGCTCGATCTCCAGGTTCTTGGTCTCGATGTCGCGGTTCTGGGCGGCGAGGAGCTCGGCCTTGTCCTCCAGTTCGGCGTTGGAGGCCTGGAGTTCCTCCTGCCGGGCCTGGAGTTCCTGGGAGCGGGTCCGCAGCTCCTCGGTGAGCCGCTGGGACTCGATGAGGAGTTCGTCGGTGCGGGCGTTGGCGACGATGGTGTTGACGTTGACGCCGATCGCCTCCATCAGCTGGTCCAGGAAGTCCCGGTGGACCTGGGTGAAGGGGCGGACGGAGGCCAGCTCGATGACGCCGAGGACCTGGCCCTCGACGACGATGGGGAGGACGACGAGGGAGAGGCGTTCGGTCTGCCCGAGCCCCGAGGACACCGCCAGGTATCCGGCGGGCAGTTCGTCGACGGCGATGGCGCGCCGGCTGCGGGCGGCCTGTCCGACGAAGGACTCGCCGAGCCGGAAGCGGGTGGGCCGGGAGCCGTCGGGGAAGGCATAGGAGCCGACGAGCTGGAGGAAGGTCTCCTCGGCGGTTTCCTCGGCGAGGTAGAAGGCTCCGCACTGGGCGGACACCAGCGGGGTCAGCTCGTCCATGATCGACTCGGCCACGAGGGTGAGGTCGCGGCGGCCCTGGAGGAGGGCCGAGATCCGGGCCAGGTTCGTCTTGAGCCAGTCCTGTTCCTCGTTGGCCCGGGTGGTCTCGCGCAGGGACTCCACCATGAAGTTGATGTTGTCCTTGAGGTCGGCGACCTCGCCGGAGGCGTCCACGGTGATGGAGCGGGTGAGGTCGCCCTCGGCGACGGCGCCGGTGACCTCGGCGATCGCGCGGACCTGTCGGGTCAGGTTCCCGGCGAGTTCGTTGACGTTCTCCGTCAGCCGCTTCCAGGTGCCGGAGACGCCCTCGACCTCGGCCTGGCCGCCGAGCCGGCCCTCGCTGCCCACCTCGCGGGCCACGCGGGTGACCTCGGCGGCGAAGGAACTGAGCTGGTCCACCATGGTGTTGATGGTGGTCTTGAGCTCCAGGATCTCCCCGCGGGCGTCCACGTCGATCTTGCGGGTGAGGTCGCCCTTGGCGACGGCGGTGGTGACCTGGGCGATGTTGCGCACCTGACTGGTCAGGTTGTGCGCCATGAAGTTGACGTTGTCGGTGAGGTCCTTCCAGGTGCCCGCGACGTTGGGGACCCGGGCCTGGCCGCCGAGGATGCCCTCGGTGCCGACCTCACGGGCCACGCGGGTCACCTCGTCGGCGAAGGCCGACAGGGTGTCCACCATGGTGTTGATGACGCCGGCGAGGGCGGCGACCTCGCCCTTGGCCTCCACCGTGATCTTCTGGGAGAGGTCGCCCTTGGCGACGGCCGTGGCCACCTGCGCGATGGAGCGGACCTGACCGGTGAGGTTGGAGGCCATCACGTTGACGTTGTCGGTGAGGTCCTTCCAGGTGCCCGAGACCCCGCGGACGGTGGCCTGGCCGCCGAGGTTGCCGGCGGTGCCGACCTCGCGGGCCACGCGGGTGACCTCGTCGGCGAAGGCCGACAGCTGGTCCACCATCGTGTTGATGGTGTCCTTCAGCTCCAGGATCTCGCCGCGGGCGGTCACGGTGATCTTCTGGGAGAGGTCGCCCTCCGCCACGGCCGTGGCCACCTGCGCGATGGCGCGTACCTGACTGGTCAGGTTGCCGGCCATGAAGTTCACGGAGTCGGTGAGGTCGCGCCAGGTGCCGGAGACGCCCTGGACGTCGGCCTGGCCGCCGAGGATGCCCTCGGTGCCGACCTCGCGGGCCACGCGGGTCACCTCGCCCGCGAACGAACTGAGCTGGTCCACCATGGTGTTGACGGTGTTCTTCAGCTCCAGGATCTCGCCGCGGGCGTCCACGGTGATCTTCTGGGAGAGGTCGCCCTTGGCGACGGCCGTGGCCACCTGCGCGATGTCGCGGACCTGGGTGGTGAGGTTGCCGGCCATCGCGTTGACGGAGTCGGTGAGGTCCTCCCAGGTGCCGGAGACCCCGGGGACCTGCGCCTGACCGCCGAGCTGTCCCTCGGTGCCCACCTCGCGGGCCACGCGGGTCACCTCCGAGGTGAACCGGGACAGCTGGTCCACCATGCCGTTGAAGACGGTGGCGATCTCGCCGAGCAGGCCGTCCGCCTCGCGGGGCAGCCGGATGCCGAAGTCGCCGTCGCGCACGGCCGTCAGTCCGGCCAGCAGCAGTCGCAGCTCGGGCTCGCCGACCTGCGCGACGCCGGTCCCGGCCCCGGCTCCGGTTCCCTGGGCCGGCACAACGCTCTCGGACGGTGATGCGCCAGCCATCGAACGTCGCCTCCATAGCCCGCCGGGCCCCTCGGCCGGCATCGATCCCGCGCGTCCCCGGGCGACCGCGGACGGGAGCCCGTGGCCCGCCGTCCGACCTGCGCGGACCGTCCTGCGGCACCCCCTCGTGGAAGGGGGCCCGGCCGGGTGTGCACGAGGCCGTACGGGGTGTACGGGTCGGGAGATTACCCCATGTCAGGGGGGCTCCGGAGGGCCCGGAAGGGCCCGGAAAAAACACCTGCGGACGCGTGCATGGAAGCCGGGAATAGGGGCATACGCGGTGCCTCGGGTGGGGCCCGGGCCACGGCGCCCGATCGGTGCCGGAGTGGCCCCGGCCCCCCCGGGCGGGAGCTACCAGGAGGACCTGGTGACCCCCGGCAGGAAGCCGGCGTGCGCCTGCTCCCGCATCCGGATGCGGGAGAGTCCGAACTTCCGCAGGTACCCGCGGGGACGGCCGTCGACGCCGTCCCGGTTGCGGAGCCGGGTGGCGCTCGCGTCGCGGGGCTGGGCGCGCAGTTCGGACCGCGCGGCGGCGCGTTCCGCCGCCGTCGAGGCCGGTCGCCGCAGTACCTCCTTGAGCGCGGCCCGCCTGGCCGCGTACCGCTCCACTACCGCGCGGCGGTGCTCGTTCCGCGCGATGCGGCTCTTCCTCGCCATCAGACCTTCACCCCGCGGGCGCGGATCCGGGCCACCGCGGCCTCGACGCCGATGGTGTCGACGGTCTTGATCGCCTTGGCGCTCAGGGTGAGGCGGACGTGCCGCCCCTCGCTCGGCAGCCAGTAGCGCTTGCGCTGGATGTTGGGGTCGAAGCGGCGCGGGGTACGCCGGTGCGAGTGGGAGATGTTCCTGCCGAACCCCGGTCGGGCTCCGGTCAACTGGCAATGCGCGGACACGGTCTCACCTGTCCCTCTCTCGACGGATCCGTCGACGGAAGTCGTTATTGGAAATGATTTCCATTCCCGTATAGTAGCCGCATGCCACGCACCGACCACATCCCCCTCGCCATGCGCCGCACCCGAACCGACCGCCCCCACCACCCGCGGGCCCGGCACCGGAGCACCTCGTGACCCTGTCCGTCGCCCTCGTCGGCGGGCTCCACGCGGACGCCCGCAAGGAGGTCGTGGACCGGCTCCTGCGCACCGTCCCCGACAGCCTCGCCCTCCACCACGACCTGTCCGCCGCCGCCCGCGGCACCGTCCGGCGCGTGGTGCGCGACGCCACGGGAGAGCTGTCCCGGGCCGAGGTGCCCCTCGTCGACGACTGCGCCTGCTGCGCCCTGCGCGAGGACCTGCTCCCCGCACTGCACCGGCTCGCCGCCTCCGGGACGACCCGGCTGGCCGTCATCGAACTCTGGGACTCCGTCGAACCGAAGCCGATGGCCGAGACCGTCGCCGCGCACGGCGGCGACGCGCTCGCCCTGACCGCCGTCATCACCGCCGTCGACCCCGCCCTCGTCCTGCCCTACCTCGCCAACGGCGACGACCTCGCCGAAGCGGGCCTCGCCGCCGCTGCCGACGACCGACGGACCATCGGCGACACCTGGGCGCGACAACTCGAATACGCGCCCGTGCTCGCCCTCGTCGACGGCACGGAGGACGATCGGCGGACCCACGAGGAGGACCACGCCCTGCTCGCGCAACTCCATCCGACCGCCCGGCGCGTGGCGGCCGGCTCCGGAGCACTGGCCGCCCACGCCTTCGCCGGCTTCGACGTGGACGCGGCCGCGGCCGCCCAGCACCCCGCCTGCGCCCGACTGCCCCAGGAGGCCGAACAGGCGGGGGTCTCCACCCTGGTGTGGCACCGGCGCCGCCCCTTCCACCCCGAACGCCTCTACCGCGCGCTGGAAGACCTGAGCTGCGCCGCCGCCCGCAGCCGGGGCCGGTTCTGGCTCGCCGACCGCCCCGACACGCTGCTGGCGTGGGGCGCGGCGGGCGGAGCCCTCTGCGTGGAGGAGACCGGCCCCTGGCTGTCCGCGCTGCCGGACGCCGCCTGGGAGCTGGTGCCGGCGTTCCGCCGGGCGGCCGCCTCGCTCGACTGGCACCCCCGGCACGGCGACCGCTGTACGCACCTCGTGTTCACCTCGCCCGACCTCGACCGCCCCGGACTGGAACGACTCCTGGAGTCCTGCCTCCTGACCGACGCCGAGTACGCCGCCGGGCCCGAAGGATGGCGGGCCCTCCCCGCGGCCTTCGACACCCTCTTCGACCCCGTCCCGTAGCACCGAAGCCCCTGCCCGACCGGCGACCGCCCCACTGACCGTCCGCCCGGCCACCCGTCCGACCGACCGAGGAACCCCCATGGCCCTTCGCCCCAAGTCCCCCAAGTCCCTCAAGGCCCCCAGGGGGCTCGCGTCCCGCCGCAACCCGCTGGACGCGGCGGGGATCACGTACATCGACTACAAGGACACCGACCTGCTGCGGAGGTTCCTCTCCGACCGGGGCAAGATCCGCAGCCGTCGCGTCACCCGCGTCTCGGCCCGGCAGCAGCGCCGACTCGCCGCCGCGATCAAGAACGCCCGCGAGATGGCCCTGCTCCCGTACGCCTCCCGGTAGGAAGCGCCCGACGCGCACCACCGACCACCCCGGCTCCGCCCACCACGCACCCCGACCACTCCTGAGGAGACCTCCCATGGCCGTTCCCAAGCGCAAGACCTCCCGCAGCAACACCCGCCACCGCAGGGCCCGGTGGAAGGCCGCCGCGCCCCGGCTCGTCACCGTCACCGTCGACGGCTCGCCGCACCGGGTGCCGCAGCACCTCGTGAATGCGTACGAGCGCGGCCTGCTGCGCCCCGAAGGCTGAGCGGGCCGGCCCTCAGGGGCGGCGGCCCCAGGCGAGCAGCATGCCGGGCCCCAGCTCGGCAGGGCCGGGGGAGGAGGGGGTCGCGGGGGCGGCCAGGACCGCCAGGGCTTCGTCGACGGTGGTCGGGTCCACCCCGCCCCGCTCCTCCAGCGCCGGCCGCATCCGCTGCCAGGTCGCCCGCCAGAACTCCGCCAAGGGGCCGCCGGGCACCAGCGGCGGGCAGTACAGTTCCGCGCCCACCCCCACGAGCCCCTCTTCGTGGAGGAACCGCGGGTACCGCGTCACGGGCCCGATGTCGGTGCCGATCGTCGCCCGCAGCGCCCGCCACATCGCGTCCATGGTGCGCCGGTACGCCGACGGCGCGGCCGGGTCGGAGTCCGGAGCCGGGTTCGGGTCCGAAGGCGTGCTCCCGCCCGAAGCGGCACCGGCGGCGGGGTCCACGGCGTCCCCCAGCAGGAGCAGGCCGCCGGGGGCGAGCCGCGCCGCCAGCCCGGCCAGGACCCGACGCCGCTCCGGCAGGTGCATCAGGACGAACCGGGCGTGCACCAGATCGAACCGGTCCGACCCCAGGGCCGAGTCCAGGGAGGCGGGGTCGGTGACGTCCGCGAGGGCGACGCGCAGCCGGGCCGCGGCACCGGAGGGCGGGGCCGGGCCCGGATCCAGGGACGCCGCCAGGCCGGCCAGAGCGGAGGTGTCGCGGTCCACCGCCACCACCTCCGCGGCCCCGCCCTCCGTGAGCAGCCACCGCGCCACGGTTCCGGTCCCCGCGCCGATCTCCAGGCAGCGCTGCCCCGGCCCCGCGCCCAGCGCCCGCAACCGGCCGGTGGTCACCGGGTCGTAGACCACCGCGGCGTCGTCGATGCGTTCCGCCTCGCGGGGATGGGCGGGCTCGAACAGGTCTTCGCCGTAGTGGCCCGAGGTCCCGGGCGCGGCCCGGGGGACCTCCGATGGGGAGCCCGTTCCGTCCGCCCGGTCCGCCGGGTCCGCCGGGTCCGCCGGCCGTTCCTCGGTCATGACCGCTCCTTTCGTGCGGGTCGTGCGCGTCATCCGGGTCGTCCGGGTCGTCCGGGTCGTGCGGGTCGTGCGGTCCGTCGCCCCGGCCGGCCGCGGGCGGCCAGCAGGCAGGCGGGGACGGCCACGGCGGCGCCCGTGTACAGCAACACCTGATAGTCCGTGGCGTGCAGGATCTGCCCGCCCACCGCGCCGGCCACCGACAGGCCGACGAACAGCGCGCCGTTGTTCCACGACAGCACCGCCGTGGCCCGGCCCGGGAAGAGGTCCACCAAGTGCCGCTGCTGCGCCGGGAAGAAGGCGTACGCGGCGAAGGCGAACAGGCCCAGCGCACCGGCGAGGGCCCACGGCACCGGGTAGGCCAACGCCACCACCACTTCCAGGACGGCCGTCAGCAGCAGCGCCGTCCCGGTGACGCGTACGGCGCCGGCCCGGTCGGCGAACCGGCCCCCGACCTGCCCGCCGATCACCGCGCCCACCCCGTAGACCACCAGCAGCCAGGTCACGCTCGAAGCCCGGCCGTCCGCGTGGAGGGCGACCGCCAGGAAGGTGTAGAGGGTGTACACGGAGAAGGCCCACAGCGCCGTGACCGTCACCGCCGACATCGCCGCGGCCGTCCCGGGGGACCGCGCGCCGTGCCGGGCTCCGGCCTCGGACGGGGCGTCGACGGCCCCCGCCGGTGCCGGACCGACGGCGGGCTCCGCGGCCACGGCGGGCTCCGGGGCGGCCGCCCCTGGGTGCCGGCGCCAGACGAAGGCGTGCGGGAACGCCAGCAGGAAGGTGCCCGCCGCCAGGATCAGGAAGGCCGACTCCCAGCCCACGTACCGCCCCAGCAGGGAGCCCGCCGGGGCGCCCACCCACAACGCCGTGAGCAGTCCCGAGCCCACCACCGCCAGCACCTGGGCCCGCGCCCGGTCCCGGGCCCGCGTGCTGACCAGCGCGTACACCGTCGGACCCGTCGCGGCGGCGGCCACCCCGGCCACCACCCGGGCCGCGAGCAGCAGACCGAAGCCGGGGGCCAGGGCCGTGCCGACGTTGGCCAGGGAGAACAGGACGAGGGCCACGACCAGCACCGTGGCCCGGTCCCACCGGTCGGAGATCCAGCCGGCGACGGGCGAGGCCACCACGTACGCGACCGAGAAGGCCGTCACCAGCAGGCCCGTACGGGCCGCCGAGACCTCGAAGGAGGCCGCGATCGCGGGGAGGAGCGGGGCGACCACGAAGAGGTCCGTCCCCACCAGGAACTGCGTCAGCCAGGCCAGCGCGACCGGCCCGGCCGACAGTCCGGGCGCCGTGTCCTGAGTCGCCCCGCCACCGGTCGGGCGCATGCCCCCAACGTAGGTCCTCCCGCCGGGCCCGGCCAGCGGGCCCGTGCCCGCCGGGTCCGGCCGGACCTGGGCGGACGTTCGTACAACCCCACATGCGGGTGATCCACACGGCGGGCCCGGTCCGCCCGCCTCGCGCCGGCGTTACGAGGTTGTACGTCTGACGCCCCACGGCGTCGCACACGACATCGATACGGCGGCGCACAGCGCCGTACGGCGTCCCGCGAGGTCACAGGGCGTACCTCCGATGCCGCTCGCCGCCCTCCCGGCGCCGCGGCCCCAGCCCCCACCCCTCCGGGAGACCACGTGACCCGCGATGCACGGCCCGCCCTCGACCTCGCCCTCCGCCGGACCCTCGGCGAACGGAGGATCGGGCTGGTGGCCTGGCGGCTGCTCGTCCTCCAGATCGCGCACCCCGCCGTCGCGGGCGGCATGAGCCGCTACTCCACCTACCGGGCCCACCCCTGGCGCCGCATCGAGCACACCATGGAGAGCGGCAGCCGCCTCTTCTTCGCCGGGCCCGAGGAGCGCCGGCTGGAGGTGGCACGGCTCCAGCGCACCCACCGCCGCATCCAGGGCACCGACGACACCGGCCGCCCCTACACGGCCGAGGACCCCGAGACCCGCGCCTGGGTCATGGTCACGCTGTACGAGTCCATGACCGCCATGCACGAGCTGTCCGGCACCCCGCTGCCCCCGGCCGCCCGCAAGCTGCTCTACACCCAGTTCAAGGAGGTCTGCGCCGACCTCGGGATCCCCGAGGAGGTGCTCCCGGCAGGTGCCGACGACGTGCCCGCCTACGTGGACCGCATGGTCCGCGAGGTCCTGGAGTACGGAGAGGAGGTCCACTACCTGCTCCACGAGATGCTCCGCGAGGCCCCGCTGCCCCGCAGGCTCGGCCCGCTGGCCCCGGCCTGGCCGGCGCTCCGCTCCGTCATGGCCCGCGGGCTGGCCGCGCTCACCGTCGCGGACCTGCCCCCGGCCTGGCACGAGCGGTTCGGCACGCCCCGCCCGCGCGGCGCCGCGGCCCTGTCGTGGACCCTGCACCGGGGCCTGCGGCTGGCCATGACCGGCCTCCCCGACCACCTGCGCTACCGCCGCCACTCCGCGGACCGCGACCGGGCCCTCGCCGCCAGGCCCGCACCGAAGGTGCCCCGGGCCCGCACCGCGAGCTCCCGGCCCGCCCGGCTCGAAGCCTTCTTCCGGCAGGTCCTCGACCAGACCGGCGACGGCCGCGTCGACACCGCCGACCTCCAGGCCATGGCCCACAACATCTGCTGGCGGCTCGAACTGCCCGTGGAACGCGAGGACGTGCTCTACGCCGCCTTCGAGGAGTGGTGGAAGCAGCTCCGCGCCGGCATGGACGGGGACGGCGACGGGGCCGTGGACTGCGCCGAGTTCGTGACCGCGATGACCGCCGGCCTCGACCGGGACCCCGGCTACCTGGAGCGGGGGCTCGGCCCGGCCATGCGCGCCCTGTTCCGGGCCGCCGACACCGACGGCAGCGGCCACCTCTGCGCCGACGAGTACCGGGTCCTGTTCGGCGGCTCCCGCGTCCACCCGGCGGAACTCAACGACGGCTTCCGGGAGCTCGACGTCGACGGGGACGGCCGCATCAGCGAGGACGAGTTCGTGGCCGCCTTCACGGACTTCTTCACCGCCCGCACCGACACGACCGCGGGCACCGCCCTCCTCGGCCGCGCCTGACCCCACCGAGCCGGGACCCCACGTGGGGCCCCGGCCCCTGTTCGTGGTGTGCCCGGTCACGGGCTCCGGGGCGGAGCTGCCGGTTCCGGCGAGGTGGGGAGGGGCGGGCCGAAGGTGTCGTGGTCCGCCGGGACGCCCTCGTGGGTGCCGCCCTCGGAGTCCCCGTACCGCCAGGTGAAGGGCAGGCCGCGGGCCCGGGTCGGGCGGGGGCCGTCCATCAGGTGGAAGTGCAGGTGCGGCTCGCTGGAGTTGCCCGAGTTCCCGCACGCGGCCAGTACCTGACCGGCGGTCACGCGGTCGCCGACCGCCACCTCAAGGGAGCCGCGCCGCAGGTGGGCCAGCACGGCGTGCACCCCCTCCCCCAGGTCGAGGACGAGGTGGTTGCCCAGGAGGAACCGTGGCCCGCCGACGGCTCGGACCAGCCCCTCGGCGAAGAAGTAGGGCAGGCCGGCGACCGAGGTGCGGGTCAGGTGGTCCCGTTGCCCGCCGGAGGCGGCGACCACCACACCCGCGCCCGGCGCGAGCACCGGGGCACCGAAGGCCGGGTACGCCTCGGGGCGACGGAACGGCGGCCACAGCCACACCGGTTCCGGAGCGGGCCTCCGCACCAGGTCGACGGCGTAGGTCTGCGCGTACGCGTGCGTGTGACCGGGCGTCTTGGTGGCGGGTCCGTTGAGGGCCGTCCAGAGCCCTCGCACCGGCAGTTCCGTCCGCGACGGAGCCCGCCGCGGTTCCGGTGATCGCCGGGCCCGCTGGAAGCCCCACCCCAGCAACACCCCGGCCACGGCCAGCCCGAGCCCGGTGAACCACAGGGGCCCCAAGCCGCGTTCGTTGATCACCAGACACAGTGCGCCCAGGACGAGGATCCGCGCGTACTGGGCCATGAGCACCCTGACCATGCGGGCTCCCCCTTCGTCGGTAGCCCCCGTAGTCCAGTCGCATCCGTGCCCCCGGGCAACGGCTCCGGGGGAGATCGTCCGGATGGCGCTCAGGGCCGGCCGGGAAGGCGTCGGGCGGGTCGTTCCTCGCGCGTGGGGGACGGTGGGGTGGTCGTCGGCGGGACGGCGGGTGCGCGGAGGCCGCGGACGGCGGGGAGGGCCAGGACGACGGAGTTGGCGAGGAGCTGCCAGCCGACGCCGACGGCCAGGACCGGACCGATGCCGGTGGACTCGGCCAGCGGCCCGGCGAGGGCGAGGCCGATCGGTCCCACGGAGTACGCGCCGAAGGTCACGTACGACATGACCCGGGAGAGGCTGTCGACGGGGACGTGCTGCTGGATGGTCGTCATCCAGAGGCTGTTGAACACCGCGCTCGACACTCCCGCGGCCACGGCCGCGGCGCACACCGTCCACAGCGGGGCGCGGACGGCCAGGGCGGCCGAGGGTGCCGCCCACAGGAAGGTGATCGTGGTGGTCACCACGAGCGGCCGCGACGGGCGGCGGCCCAGCAGGAGCAGCCCGCCGAGCAGGGAACCGCCGCCGAAGGCACCGACGATCAGGCCCCAGGCCTCCGGGCCCCCATAGTGGCGGTCGGCGGAGATCGGACCGAGCACCAGGTACGGGGCCCAGACCAGCAGGTTGAAGAGGGTGAACTGGAGGGTGACCGTCCACAGCCAGGTGTGGGCGGAGAAGGTCTGCCAACCGGCGCGGAGTTCCGCGAGCACGGAGCCGCTCCCGGTGCCCGGGGCCCGGTGCCCCGTACGCAGGAGGAGCAGGGCGCCGATGCTGATCAGGTAGCTGAGCGCGTCCACGAGGAGCACCGTCGCGGCCGAGGTGAGGGCGACCAGGACGCCGGCCAGGGCCGGACCGCCCACGCTCGCCACCGACTGGGCCATGCCCAGCAGGGAGTTCGCCTCCGGGAGCCCGTCCTTCGGGGCCAGCTCGGGGACCAGGCCGTCGAACGAGGGCCGGAACAGGGCCTCGCCCAGTCCGCCGCAGGCCGCGAGGGCGAGGACCGCCCAGAGCGGTACCGGGCCGGCCAGGAAGAGCAGCGCCAGGATTCCCTGGCTGAGCGCGCGGACCGCGTCGGCCGAGAGCATGACCAGTCGTCGTGGCAGCCGGTCGCCGAGCACTCCGCCGCCCAGCAGGAAGAGCACCATCGGGACGATGCGGGCGGCGAGGACGAGGCTCAGATCCGTGGGCGAGCCGCCGTGGTGGAGGACCGCGAAGGCCAGGGCCACCGAGGCCATGGAGGTGCCGAGGTGAGAAGTGGCGTACCCGACGAAGAACACGGCGAACTCGCGCTCGCGGAGCACGGCCCAGCGCCCACCGGCGGCGGAGGCCCGTCCCGGACGGGCGGGCCGTATCACGCCGGGGCCCCGGTGCCGGGAGGGCCCCCGGTGCCGGGAGGGCGCGTGGTGGAGGGTGGGTGCCTGGTGGCGGGTGGGGCCAGGAAGCCGTCGACGGCCTCGCGGAAGCCGGGCCAGAGGCGGCTGAACTCGTCGAGAGCGGCCAGGCCGGTGTCGGTGAGGGCGTAGTAGCGCCGCGGCGGTCCGGCGGCCGACTCCTGCCAGGTGGTCGCGACCAGGTCGTCGCGGCGGAGGCGGGAGAGCAGCGGGTAGACCGTGCCCTGGCCTGTGGCCAGCGCCCCGGACTCCTCCAGCGCGTGCAGGATCTCCACGCCGTACCGGGGGCGGTCCCGCATCAGGGCGAGGACGCAGTACTCCAGGACACCTTTGCGCAGCTGGGCGGTGGCCCGCGCCTGCTTGGTCGACTCACCAGGTTCCATGCGTTGCAAGTTACCTGGCGGGGCGAGGAGCGGGGAAGGGCGCCGGATCGGCGTTCGGGTGACGGACAGTCGGGTGACGGAGGCCGGGTGGGATGGGCGGGGGTGTCGGTGCGTCAGCCGTGCCGGAGGGAGCGTTCCGTCACGGGGAAGTCGAAGTGGGTGTCCGGGTGCTCTTCCGGGCGGTGGGTGAAGTGCCACCACTCCTCCCGGAGCCCGGTGAAGCCCTGCGCGGCGAGGACGCTCCCCAACAGCCGCCTGTTCTCCCGCGCGGCGCCGACGATCCGCGGGTCGTCGGTGTGCGACAAGGTGTCGAAGCAATCGAAGGCGGTGCCCATGTCCACGGAATCGTCCGCCCGCCGCTGCTCCCGAGGCCCGTGACAGGCGCCCGCGGGCCGGCCGGGCACCCCGGAACGCGGCCGCCGCAGGTCCACGAGCGTCACGTCCACCGTGCCGCCCCTGCTGTGACCCGACCTCGCGGCGATGTAACCGTCCGCGAACAGCCGATCCTTGGCGACCCGCGGGTAGTACTCCGCCTTGGTGCGCTCGTCCGTCGGATCCGCGGCCCACCGTACGAAGTGGTCCACCGCCCGCTGCGGCCGGTAGCAGTCGTACACCTTCAGCGAGAGGCCCCGAGGCAGCAGCTCCCGCTGCGCCCGGTGCAGCGCTTCGGCGGCGGGTCGGGTGAGCAGGCAGACGGGCCGCCGGTAGCCGTCGACCGGCCCGCCGGTGAAGTTGGCGGCGGTGGCGTAGCGGACGTCCTGCCGGATGGTGGGGTCCACGGAGGTCAGCGCGACGAAGTCCGCGGGCGCCCGGTCGGTCGGGGGGCCGGGGAGGCCCCGGGCCGAAGACGGGGCGGCGAGGGGCGGGAGCGCGAGCGCGAGCGGCGGGAGGAGGGCCGCCGCGAGGGCCGTCAGGAGGACGCGGCGGGGGAGCAGGAGCGGCGGGCAAGGGCGGCGGGGCGGGGACGGGCGGCGGGGCGGCATGGGGGCGTACGGCGTCCGTTCCCGGCGGGTGCCGATGGGGGAGCGGGGGAGCGGGAGGAGGAGCGGGAGCGGGACGGGTGGAACGCCCCGCGCCGAGCATGCCGTACGAGGACGGTGCCGTCCGTCCCCCGTTCGGGGGACGGACGGCACACGGGGGACGGGTGACCCCCTCCGACCCGGATCAGCCGAGGCGTTCGGCGACCTTCAGGCGCAGCGCCGGGAGGGCTTCGTACAGCGTGCCGCCCGGGCAGGCCGTCGCGTTCACGTCGCGGTGGCTGGAGATGACGGGGACGGTGAGGACCTTGCCCGTCGGGTGCGGGTTGGTGCCGCCGCCGCCCGCCGAGGTCAGCTGCACGGTGCCGGCCGGGTCCAGCCCGTACTGGCCGCCCTTCCACGCCAGGAGGTCGGCCAGACCGTCGATCATCGCCTCGCTGGGGCGCGGGTCGGGGCCGGTGTTCTCGCCGCCCTCGGCGTTGTTCGGCTCGAAGTTGCCGAGCGTCGCGATGCCGAAGGTGTTCCGGTTGAAGCCCGAGGCGTGACCGCCGAGGACGGCCGGGACGGCCGTGTTGTCGGGGCGCATGTCCACGGAGCCCTTGCGGCCCTCCCAGATGCCGCCGAAGCGGTCGACGACGAAGTGGTACGGGAAGTCGCCGTAGCCGAGGTTCTTGATGTGGTGGACGTAGATGCCGTTGATGATCTGCGGCACCTGCTCCTGCGTGTAGGAGTTGTTGCCGACGACCGTGTGGTGGACCAGCGCGGCCTTGATCGTCGCCTGCGTCTTGTAGCCGGCGTCTGCCAGGTTCTCGTCGGCCCCCCATGCCTGGCGGGGGTTCACCACCGGCTGGGCGGCGGAGGTGGCGGCCGGTGCCGTGCGCGCGGCCGGGGCCCGGCGGGCGCTGGGGGCCTGGTTCTCGCGGGCGACCGCACCGGCCGTGGTGCCGGTGGCCGGGTCGATCAGGGAGAGCCGCAGGTCCTGCGGGAGGCGGCCGCTCGGGGAGTTGAGGCGGAGCTGCACCCCGTCCGCGTCGTCGGTGTAGAAGGCGGGCGCCCCGGCCCGCTTCGCCTCTTCCGACACACCCTCCTCCAGCTCCAGCGGAACGTTCCGCCAGCCTTCCCAGACGCCGTTCCGGTGCACCCGCGCCCGCGCGGTCAGCCCCGCGTCGACCTGCGAGTCCTTCGCCCAGCTCAGGCCGAGCGAGGAGAACCGCTTGCCGGTGAGCGCCCGGGTGGCGAAGCCCTGCCCGGCCGCCGGGCCCGCCGTGCCCGAGGCCCGCGCGGGCAGGGCCGACAGCGCGGCGGAGGGCCGGCCGGTCGCGTCGGTGAGCCGGGAGTCCTCCACCGGGGAGACCGCGCGGACCGCGCCCCGGAGGGCGGCGGGCGTCGACTGGGCGGCCGTGGGACGGGCGTCGGCCGTGGCCGCGTTCCCCGGACCGGCGACGGCCAGCGGCGCGGTCAGGGAGACCACGCCGAGCGCGATGACCGGGAACTTCCTGCGAAACGTCATGCTGAATCCCTCTGCTGCGGCCCCGCATCGCACCGCGGCAGAGGGGGCGCGATCGTGTGACCGACAGGTGAGGCGCCCAGGCTCACACGACGAAGTGCCTGATCAGCGCCATGATCGGAGGCTATGTCAGGTCTGTCCCGGTGCGGTGCGTCACGCGAGCCTCGGCGCGCCGCCCCGCACCGGGCTCCCGGAGCCGACCCGACCGTGAGGATTGATCGGGCGGAGGCGGGGTGGGGGCGGGGAGGCCGGCCTCAGGCGCGGGAGGCGGCCAGGCGCTCGTCGAGGATCAGCTTGAAGTCCTCGTAGCCGCGCGGTCGGACCCGCGTCCCCTCCACGAAGAAGGTCGGCGTGCCCTGCACCTTCAGCCCCGCCCCGTCCCGCTGGTCGTACGCGATCCGTTCGGCGGTCCGCGGGTCGGCCACGGCCGCGTCGTACCGGGCCAGGTCGAGGCCGAGCTGCCGCGCGTACCCGCGGAACACGGCGTCCTTGGGCTCCTGCGCCTCGCCCCACTCGGCCTGCGTCTCGAAGAGCATGTCGTGCATCTCGGCGAACTTGCCCTGCTGGGCCGCGGCCTCGGCGGCCCGTGCCGCGGAGTGGCTGTTGCGGTGGCCGGGCAGCGGGAAGTAGCGGGCCACGAAGGTGACCCGGTCCCCGTACTCCTTCTTCAGCCGCTCCATCACCGGGTGGAAGGCCCCGCAGGACTCGCACTCGAAGTCGAGGAACTCGACCACGGTGACCCGGCTCTCCGCGGGACGGGTCAGCCGGTGGCTGTTCTCCCGCACGGCCCGCGCATCGGATGCGGCCGGCGGCGGCGCCGCGTACCCGGAATCACCGGGCCCGGACTCGGGCCGCAGGAGGACGAAGGAACCGAGGGCGGCGCCGAAGGCGACGACCAACACCAGGAGGGCCAACAACTGCTTCTTGAACTTCACGGAAGGGACACCGCTTTCGCGTCGGAGCCCCGCACCTGCCGCGCCCCGGTGCGCGCAGACGCGGCACGGGTCCGGGCGGGCGGACGCGGAGCGGAGGGGGAGAGGTCGGGGGAGGGGAAGGGCACGGTCGTGTGCGAGCGCGGGTACGGGCGCGCGCGTACGGCCTGAGCGCGCGTACGGGTACGGAATCCGGCGCGCGAAGGAGCACGGACGGGACCGGGAGGGGCGGCGGTGGAACCGAGGGCGCGGCGCCCTCCGGAACGGAGGTCGGGAACGACACGGGGTCGGGCGGCCGCCGCGGTCGATACCGCCGGCCTAGGCCGTGAGGCGGTACGTCGAGGTGGGCGGTGGTGCGCGGCCGGGGCGGAGCCGGACCAGTACGGCCGGCCGGAACACCATCGCGCCATGGGCGCGGGGCCCGGCCGGGCCCGTCGGGGCGGGGGCCGGGGCGAACAGCGGGAGCAGCGCGTACCAGAGCCCGCGCGCGGCCGCGGCGAGCGGGCGCACCTCCCGTGGCAGGGCCTGCGTGGCCCCGAGCAGACGGACCGCCAGCAGCAGGGTGACGGCGTGGCCGCCGGACAGGGCCAGGGGCCCGGGGCCGGCGGCCGTCAGCTGTTCCAGGAGCGGCGGGCGCGGTCCGGGGCCCGGACCGGCCAGGGCCTCGCAGGCGCCGGGCAGGACGTAGCAGGCCACGTGCGCGGTCTGGGCCGCGGCCAGTGCGGCGAGGACCTGGGCGTCGCTGAGCCTGCGGCGCGTGAGGACGAGCCCCGGCAACAGTGCGGTACCGACGACCACGATCGGCAGGGGGAAGTGCGCGCCCGTCGCGCCGGCCGGCAGATGTCCGACCAGCGGCAGCAGGACGCACCAGACCGCGAGTATCCCGGCCCCCGCCGTCCGCCACACACCGGACCACGGCCGGGGGCCGCGTGGCGGGCGGAGCACGGACATGTCGTGGCCTTCGGGAACGCGCGGTACGAGGGACGCCCGCAGCGTACCGGCCGGTATCACCACCCCGGCCACCGACCCCTGCCCGTCCCCCGGCTCCCGTGACCGTGCCCCCTTGTGACCCCTGTGACCCCTGTGGCCCTTGTGGCCCTTGTGCGTCGGGACCGCTTCCGTGCTCTCCTCCGCCCGGCCGGGAGTCCGCTCCCGGTCGGGCGGGCGGTGGGGGTGGGTCAGCGGGGGGCGGGAGCGGGGGTCGCCGAGCGGGCGTGGGGGAGGGCGGGACCGGTGGCGGTCGTGGCCGTCGGGGTCGCGTCGGGGCGGGCGGCGGTCCAGGTGCCGTCCGCGAGGCGGAGGGCCAGGCCGTGGTCGGCGAGCCCGCTCAGGTGCTTGGCCACGGTCCGGGCGGTGAACCCGACCGTCGCGCACAGGTCGTCCACGGACACGCCCGTCGCGTCGGTCGCCGGGTCGTTGCCCGAGCCGGACCCCGGAACCGCTGCCTCCAGCGCGCTCCAGGTCCGCTCGGCCTGCTGGCCCAGACCCCCTTCGCGGGCCGGGGCGAAGGCCGCCGCGCACGCGGCCTCCAGTGCCGTGGCCGAGGGTCCGCCCGCGGCGGCGGTGGTCGCGGTGGTTGCCACGGCGGTGGCGGTGTCCCCGCCGTCGTCCGCACCCGCCGTCTCGTCGGCGGCCCCGTCACGGGGCGCGGGCATCGTGCGCGCGCCATCGGACGCGGGAACCTCAGCGGCGGATGCCGGGACCGTCTCCGGCTCGGCCGCACCGGCCCCCGTCGTCATGTCGGGGAGCACCTCCGCGGCCGTGCCCGCGCCGACCGGCCTCCCCGTGTCAGCGCCGTCGGTGACCGTGTGCGTCCCCGCGGTCGCGCCCGCAGTCGTGCTCGTCACCGTGTGCGCGTGCGCGTGCGCGTTCGTGTGCGTGTCGGTGTTCGTGATCGCGCTCGTCTCCGTACCCGCACCCGTCGGCGTGCCGCCGGTGGCCGGGATCCGGTCCGCGGCGGGACGGCGTACCCCCGCCCGGCCCACCGGCCGGGGCGTACGGTTCACCCGGCGGTGCTTGCGGCCCTTCTGGTGCTTGCTCACGTGACTTTCCTCCAGCGTCTCGGTCTCGCTCCTGCACCTAACGAGGCGGACGGTCCGCAGGGCCGCCCCGACACGGGACAACCCGGAGAATCACCGGCACGGCTCATCCGCCGCTCCGCGTACGCCCGCTTCCCGGCACGGGACGCCCCGTCCGTGGTACACACGGCACCGAACATCCGGGCGGACAACGCCCGAACCCCCGCACGGGTTACGCCCGCACGCCCCGCCGGGACGAAATCCCCGTGGCCGGCGCGCGCGAGCTCCGGCCGGGCGCGGGCGAGTTCAGCGCGCAGGCGGGATCACCGCGAGAGCCGCCGCTGGTGTCCGGCGCTCGAACCATTCGGCGATCGGTCCGACCGTCAGCCCGTGCAGGACCACGCTCAGCAGGACCGTCGCGCACATCGCGTTGACCACGAACGTGCCCTGGACGGCCGGGAGCTGCGCGGCGGCCAGCACGGCGAACACGATCGAGGTGACCCCGCGCGAGCCCAGCCAGCCCACCGTCGCCCGCTCCGGCCAGGTCAACCCCAGGCCACCCAGCGAGAGCACCACCGGCACGAAGCGGGCCGCGGTCAGTGCCAGCAGCCCGTACCCGACCACGGCCCAGCCGATCCCGCCCGTCGCGAACTCGTCGGCGGTCAGGGCCCCGAAGACGAACCACACCGCGAAGGCCATCACCTGACCGGCGTCGTGCACCAGCTCCAGGCTGTCCCCGCCGATCGCGTGCGCGGCGGGGGCGTAGCACAGGCCCGTCACGAAGGCCGCGACGAAACCGTTCCCGCCGGCCAGCACGGCGGCCGAGTACGCGAGGAACGGCAGCGCCAGACCGGCCAGCCGCAGGCTCCCCACACCGGCCCAGCCACCCGCCAGGGACTTCCGTACCAGCCATCCGGCGCAGAAGCCCAGGGCCGCCCCGATCAGGAGGGCCAGGCCGGCCTCCCGGATCGCCCGCAGCACCAGGCCGCCCACGGTGTTGCCCTCCGCGGACACGACGTTGGCCACGCAGAACACGAACACCGGTGAGATGAGGCCGTCGTTGAGTCCGCCCTCGATGTTCAGGGCCGCCCGCACCTTCAGCGGGACCCGCGAGTCCCGCAGGAAGGTCGAGACCGGGGCCAGGTCCATGGGCATCACCACCAGGGCCGTCACCACCAGCAGCCACCAGCCCGCGTCCGGGAACAGCAGGGCTCCGAACAGGGTGGCCAACCCGACGGACACGGGCAGCGCGATGCCCAGAAGCCGCCATTCCCCGACCGTCTTCTCCAGACGGTCGTAGTCCTTGGACTCCGTCGCGTCCACGAACAGCAGTACCGCCAGGACCAGTTCGACGCCGAGCTGGAAGCCGTGCGCGTCCAGCTCCAGTGGAACCGCGGGATCCGGGCCGCGGGTCAGCGCGATCCCCGCCGCGGCGAAGGCGAGCGGCGCGGTCACGCTCCAGCGCACCAACCGGTCCGCCGTCAGCGACCAGGCGAACAGCAGCAGCAACACAATCAGGAACGCCGTCATCGAAGCTCACCCTGGGGGCGGAGGGCCGGGCCGGGAGGCACGGCCCGGGGCCGGACCGACCCCGGGAACCGCCCAGTCTTCCCCCGCACCCCCCGCCCCGACGGCAGGACACGGGAGGGCGCTCCGGTCATCCGCCGTCTGCCGTCTGCCGTCTGCCGTGTGCCGTGTGCCCTGTGCCCTGTGCCCTGTGTCGTCCGGTGGTCGTCGGCTACGCGGTGCGGACCCGTGGCAGACCGAAGGCGGCCATCTGCTTCTCCTCGTAGGAGAGGAGGCCGAGGCTGCGGTAGAAGGCGGCGTTCACCTTGCCCTCCGGGGTGGACTCGTGGTCCGTCGAGAGCAGGAAGAAGCGGCAGTGTGCGTAGCGCTCCTTGAGGTGTTCCAGGAGGGCCCGACCGACACCGCGGCGATGGTGTGCCGGGTTCACCAGGAGGTCCTGCACGTAGCAGACGTGCTCGTCGTCGGAGAGGGTCCGGGCCAGCCCCAGGAGGGTGCCCGAGGCGTCCCGGGCGGTGACCACCAGGTGGGAGTTGGCCAGGCCGCGGCAGAGCCGCCCGACGTCCTCGGTGTAGCCCTCCCACTCCACCGAGGCGTAGAGGGCGAACACCTCCTCGGGGTCGAACACGTCCTCGCGCGCGATGAGCAGCGCCCCGGTGCCCGTGCCGCCCCCGCCCGTGCCCGTGCCCGCTCCTGTTCCCGCTGCCACCCGGTCCCCCTCCGTCGTTCCGTCCGGCCGGGCCGTGACGCCGTACCGCGCCCGCCCCTCCCCGCATCCTCTGTTGATCTTGGTCGGAACGCAACGTTCAGCGGGTGCGGCGGGAGATGCTGTCGGTGGCGATCGCGACGGCGATGCCGAGGACGGCCATCACCGTGTACCCGTACACCTCGTACCCGTCGGGCACGAGGAAGCGCAGGAAGCCGAAGAAGCGGATCCAGCCGAACCACTCGTGGAGGAGTCCGCTGACGGCCCCCACGATCAGGACGAAGCAAAGGACGTCCGTGATCGCCTTGGCGGGGTTCTTGGGCTTCTTGGGGCTCTTGGAAGAAGTCATGGCACGATGCTGGCCCGTGCCACGGGGCCACCGCGTCGGGCTTCGGGATGCGGTCCGGACCCGCCGGTGCGACCAAGGTCTGCGATCCGGGCCCGGGACGTCGTACTTAAGTCGCGGATCCGGTAGGGGCTCCCCGGTGCCCCGTACATTCCGAGCATGCGCACCGCCTTGCACCGGATTCGGATCGGTATCGGGATCGGGGAGCGGGACTCCGTGCCCGATCCGTCCCCGCCGGGCCGGCCGACCGACCCTCCCCGGCCGACCGACCCTCCCCGGCGGCCCCGGACCGCCCGGGACTGGGCCGCCGACCTGGGGTTGTTCCTCTTCGCCGGGCTGTTCGCCCTGGTCACCTCGGTGTCCATCCCGGTGCCCGAGTCGATCGGCCCGGTCTGGCGCACCCTCGACCAACTCCTCGGCGGCCTCGCCTGTGCGGCGGTGTTCCTGCGCCGCCGGTGGCCGGTGGCCCTGGCGGTGGCGCTCCTGCTGGCCGGGTCCTGGGCGCACTATCTGACCGGTCCGGCGCTGGTGGCGGTGTTCACGGTGGCCGCGAGCCGCCCGCTGCGGGTCACGGGCTGGGTGGCGGTGGTCGCCTTCGCCCCGCTGCCGGTGTTCCTCTTCCAGGTGCCGGGGATGGCCGAGGAGCGGGTCGGCGCGGCCGTCACGTACTTCGCCCTGCTGGTCGCCGCCTTCGGCTGGGGGCTGTGGCGCCGTTCGCGACGACAGCTGATCGACTCCCTCCGCGAGCGCGCCGAACTGGCCGAGGCGGACGCCGTCCTGCGGTCCGAGCGGGCGCAGCGGCTGGCCCGTGAGGAGATCGCCCGGGAAATGCACGACGTGCTGGGCCACCGACTGTCGCTGCTGAGCGTGCACGCGGGCGCGCTGGAGTTCAATCCCGGCGCCCCCCGGGAGGAGATCGAACGGGCCGCCGCGGTGATCCGGGAGAGCGCCCACCAGGCGCTCCGCGACCTCCGCGAGGTCATCGGGGTCCTCCGCGACCCCGACGGGGCCGCGCCCGGCACCGCCGGGGACCGGCCCCAACCCGGACTCGCCGACCTGCCCGCGCTGTTCGCGGAGGCCCGCGTGGCCGGCACCGTGCTGCGGACCGAGGGGATCGCGGGGACCGAGGGGATCGAGGCCGAGGCCGAGGACGGGTCCGGGTCCGGGGACGGACTCGTCTCCGGCGTGGACGGCGCGGATGACGCACCCGGTGTGGGCGCGGTACCCGCCGTCCTCGGGCGCACCGCGTACCGGATCGTGCAGGAGTCCCTCACCAACGCCCGCCGGCACGCGCCCGGCGCCCCCGTCCGGGTCCGGCTGACCGGTGGCCCGGCTGACGGTCTCCGGATCGAGGTCACCAACCCCCTGGCGGGGGAAGAGGGTCCGGCGGAACGCGGGGCCGCGCTCGGAGCCGGCGGCGAAGGACCCGGAGAGGTCCCCGGGGGCGGGAGGGGGCTGCTCGGGCTCGCCGAGCGCGCCCGGCTGGCCGGCGGGCGCATCCGCTACGGGGTCCAGGGCGCCGAGTTCGAGGTGTCCGCCTGGCTACCCTGGGCCGACGACCCGGCCTCGACCCGGGCCGCCCCGGAACCGCCGCCCGAACCGTGAGGTGCCCGAAGTGATCCGCCTGCTCCTCGTCGACGACGACCCGCTGGTCCGCGCCGGACTGCGGCTGATGCTGGGTGGCGCGGCCGACCTGGAGGTGGTCGCGGAGGCCGCGGACGGGGCCCAGGTACCGGCCCTGGTCTCCGCGCACGCTCCGGACGTGGTCCTCATGGACATCCGGATGCCCGGCACCGACGGGCTGACCGCAACCGAAGCCCTGCGCGCCACCCCCGGAGCGCCCGAGGTCATCGTCCTGACCACCTTCCACGCCGACGAGCACGTGCTGCGGGCCCTGCGCGCGGGAGCGGCCGGGTTCCTGCTCAAGGACACCCCGCCGCGCGAGATCGTCGAGGCGGTCCGTCGGGTGGCGGCGGGTGAACCGGTCCTCTCCCCGGCCGTGGTCCGGCAACTCATCCACCAGGTGGCGGCGACCGGAACCCCCGCCGCCGCGCCCCGGGATCCGGCCGCCGACCGGGCCGCGACGGCCCGCGCCCGACTGGCCCTCCTCGCCGACCGGGAACGGGAGGTCGCCGTCGCCGTGGGCCGGGGGCGCTCGAACGCGGAGATCGCCCGCGAGCTGTACCTCTCGCTCCCCACCGTGAAGACCCACGTCTCCCGCATCCTCGCCAAGCTCGACCTGAACAACCGGGTGCAGATCGCCTTGATCGTCCACGACGCGGGCGAGAGCGAGACCCGCTGAGACGGTGCCCCGGTCGGTGCCCGCGGCGAGGGAACGGACGCGGGTTCGGTGGGGCGGGTGGGGCGCGTGGTGGCAGTGGGGCCAAATCGGCCGTTGGGGCGCCGAGTTCGCGGCGGTCCTCGCCGTTCCCGTACCGCTCCGGTGCCGTCTGCGCCATGCTGAGCCGTATGGGTGAACGGGCCCGCCCGGCGGGTGGTGGTGCGGTGCCCACCCCTCACACTGAGCACTCCGCGCGGACGGCCGGGCCGAGGTTCCGCCGGCCGCGGTGCGGCTCCGGGCCGGTCCGGACCGGGCGCGCCACGGGTCCACGGGCGCGGGCGAGGAGGAGAACATGCGCACGGTGTACGTGTGTCTGGGCTGCGCGGGGCTCTACCTGCCGCCCGAGTCGATGGTCTACCCGGCCTCCGAGGTTCCGGCCAGCCCCGTGCACTGCGCGCTCCCCGCGTGTGCCCGCCGGGCCGGGGAGACCCTGGAGGTGATGGGGGTCCCGGAGGAGGTGGCGGCCCGCATGGCCCGCCGCGCGGCCGGACTCGACGGCCCGGTCCGCCGTCCCCGCCCGGGCCGCCTCGCCCGGGGCCGCCGCTCGGCCCCCGGCCCCGGCGCCGCCAGGAACCGCCTGCTGTAACCGGTGCCGCGGCCGACCGCGTCTCGCCACATCCCAGGGGGGACATGACAGGAGTGGCAGAACAGCCCGGTGAGGACGACGGCCGTCGCGCGTCGCCGGAGGGACCGGAGGGAGCCCGCCGAGCGGCTCCGGCGTCCGAGGCCGCCCCCGATCCGGCCCCCAACCCGGTCCGGGACACTGCCCCGGTCCCGGACGCGGACGCGGAGGAGACGCAGCCCCCGCCCAAGGGGATCCGCCGGGTGCTCGCGTGGGTGGGCATCGCGGTGCTCGCGGGCGCTGCCTCGGTGCTGTCCGCGGTGACCGAGGACGCCATCGGTCGGGTGGGCGGGGTGGTCACCGCCCCGTTCCGCGACGTGGAGCGGCCCGTGGCGCCGATCGCCGTGAAGACGGAGAGCGTCGGCCCGTACGACTCCTGCCTGAACCAGGAAGGGATGGTCTTCCCGCACAGCATCGACGCGCTGTCCGGCTTCGGTGCGGCGCACAGCGGCCCCGTACCGCCGATGACGGAGAAGAAGTCGCGGCAGGCCGAGGCCGCGGCGGCCGCCTGGGACTCCGCGCACGGAGGCGTGCCCTCGGACGTGAACATCTTCTACGTCCACGTGCAGGGCCGGGACGACCGGGAGGTGACCCTCACGGGACTCTCCGTCCACGTGCGAGAGGTCCGGGAGGCGCCCGAAGGGGTGCGCATGATCATGTCGACCCAGTGCGGAGAGACGAACGAGAGCCGGTTCACGGTCCAGACGGACGCACGGAACCCACGCGTTCGCTTCCTCAGCGGGCGGGCGGACTCCGGGGAGAAGCGCGTCAAGGGCTTCCCGGTGCGGGTGTCGGCCCAGGACACCGAGAACCTGGAGATCGTCGCCCACTCCCTCCACAAGGAGACTCGCCACACCTTCTCGCTGGACTGGGTCTCGGGTGACGAGTCCGGCACCTACGAGATCACGGCCGAGGGCGGGGAGCCCTTCGCCGTCGCCTCCTCCAAGCGCGCGAAGGCGTACAGCTTCGAGGGGTATCCGGGGGCCGTCGTGAAGCCGGCCCCCAAGGAGGTCTGGGACGGCCAACCGCCCTGGGCGGCCCGTCAGCACTGAGACCGGGCCGGCCCCTCGCCCGAGCGACTGGGTGCCGCTCGGCCCGTCTCGGTGCGCATTGGTACAGGCGGGCCAGGCTGCGGACGGGTCGGGCGTGGCAGAAGGGGCGGACGGGTCGGATGAGGTGATCATCTGCTCACCGTCGGCGGTGACCGACGGTGTCCCGCCCCGCTCAGCCCTGCTCCGAAGAGGACCGATGTCCCGTAGACACCTGCGCGCGGTGATGGTCGCCGCGCTCGCCACCGGCACCCTCGCGGTGCCCCTGGCTCCCGCGTACGCCGACGCGGTCACCATGACCTTCTCCCAGCCGTACGTACCGACCATCGCGCCCGGCCAGACCGGCCGGGCCACGATCGTCGGCGTCAACGGCACCGGGGCCGCCTTCATCAACACCTTCCGGATCACCGCCCCGGACCAGACGACCTTCGCGGAGTCGCGGTACTACTGGAACGACGGACCCGGCTCGATCGCCTGCACGGCCTCCGCCGACAACCGACTGCTGACCTGCGACGCGGGCGTCGGGTCCTCCTTCAACTTCCCGGCCAACTCCCGGACCCGCATGTCCGTGGTCCTGCGCGTGGACGCGGGGGCCCCGCAGGGCGCCACCCTCGAAGGCGGTCAATGGGTGGTCCAGAACGGATACCCGGGCTCCCCGGGCCTGTTCGCCGTGAACACCCCGATCACGGGCCCGAAGGGCGACAAGGGTGACAAGGGCGAGCCGGGGGCCAAGGGTGACCCCGGGGCGTCCGGTGCCCAAGGCCCTGCCGGCGCGACGGGCCCCACGGGTGCCACCGGGCCCTCGGGTCCGAAGGGTGACAAGGGAGAGCCGGGCGACAAGGGAGCCCCCGGCGCCACCGGCCCGAAGGGCGACACCGGTGCCACCGGAGCGACGGGTCCGCAAGGCCCCGCGGGAACCACCGGTGCCACCGGCCCCAAGGGTGACCAGGGCACCCCGGGCGTGCCCGGAGCCAAGGGCGACCAGGGAGTGCCGGGTGCCAAGGGCGATGCCGGAGCCCCCGGCCCCCAGGGGGTGAAAGGGGACAAGGGTGACCCGGGCGCGCCCGGTCCGCAGGGCCCCAAGGGGGAGAACGGGGCCACCGGCCAGGCCGGCGCGCAGGGAGCCGTCGGACCGAAGGGTGACACGGGTGCCCAGGGCGCCGAAGGCGCCACGGGTCCGCAGGGGCAGCCCGGCGCCACCGGGCCCACGGGAGCCAAGGGCGAGGACGGGGCGACCGGTCCGGTCGGCCCGAAGGGCGACCAGGGCGACCCCGGAGCCACCGGCGCCCAGGGTGCGAACGGCGAGAAGGGCGACCCCGGCGCACCCGGCCCGCAGGGCCCCAAGGGAGACACCGGAGCGACCGGCCAGGCCGGCCCGCGCGGTGAGACCGGGGCCACGGGCGCCGTCGGGCCCCAGGGCGACACGGGCGAGAAGGGGCCCCGGGGCGACACGGGTGCCACCGGTCCCGTCGGTCCGCAGGGCGCGCAGGGTGCCCAAGGGACGCCGGGAGCGACGGGCCCGAAGGGCGACCCGGGTGCCGACGGGGCCACGGGAGCCACCGGTCCCCAGGGTGAACGCGGCGAACCCGGTGCGCCCGGCCCGCTCGGGCCGAAGGGCGAACAGGGTCCGGCCGGGCCGGTCGGACCCGCGGGGGAGACCGGAGCACAGGGCGTCACCGGTGCCACCGGGCCGAAGGGCGACCCCGGTGAGCGCGGCGAGCGCGGCGAAACGGGTGCCGCCGGGGCCAAGGGCGATCCCGGCTCACCCGGTCCCGACGGACCGCGCGGGGAGCCCGGGGCCGACGGGCCGGCCGGACCACGTGGTGAGCAGGGCGCGGCGGGCCCGCAGGGCGTTCCCGGACCGCGCGGCGACCAGGGCCCCTCGGGCCCGGCCGGTCCCGCGGGTGCCAAGGGCGAACAGGGCGACCCGGGGCCGACGGGCCCGCAGGGCACCCGCGGCGAGCAGGGCGAGGAGGGCCCGGCGGGTTCCCAGGGTCCCGCCGGACCCCAGGGTCCCGCGGGCGGCCAGGGCCCGACCGGCCCCAAGGGCGACGACGGAGCCCCGGGCGTGACGGGCCCGTCCGGCCCCGCCGGCCCGCCCGGAGCCAAGGGTGAGCAGGGCGACCCCGGCACGAAGGGCGATCCGGGGCAGCGCGGTGACGCGGGCCCCGAGGGTCCGTCCGGCGCACAGGGGCCGGTCGGCCCGAAGGGCGAACAGGGCGACACGGGCCCGCGCGGCGACCAAGGCGAGAGCGGCCCGACGGGCCCGAAGGGCGAACCGGGGACGACGGGAGCCACGGGTGCCACCGGCCCCCGGGGCGAGCCGGGCGCACCCGGCCCCCAGGGCCCGCAGGGAGCGAAGGGCGAGAAGGGCGATCGCGGCGAGAAGGGCGACAAGGGCGGGGCCGGCTCCTGCACGAAGTGCGGGAAGGGGCACCACCACAAGGCCAAGGTGGTCTCCCACGGCCCGCTGCCGGTGCACAGCGGGCCGCACCGGTCGAAGAAGACCGTCGCGCACCTCCGGCCCGGCACCTTCGTGCCGGTCAGCTGCAAGGTGAACGGCGAGCGGGTGGCGGACAACCGCGTCTGGTACCGGCTGGCCGACGGTCGCGGCTGGATCGCCGCCCGCTACGCGAAGAACGAGGGGGAGATCCCCTTCTGCAAGTGACGGACCCGGGTGACGGACCCGGTGACGGACCCGAGTGAGGGATCGGTGCGTCGGTCCGTGCGGCCCGTCCCGCCCCGTGCCCTTTCGGGCCGGGCGGGACGGGCCGTTGCCGTCCGACGGCGCAGGGCCGGACGGCCCCCTCCCCGGGAGGAGGACCGCGGGAGGGGAGCTCCAAGGCCTCAGGGCCCGGGGGTGTCGGGGCCTCAGCGCCGTTCGAAGACGACCTCGGGGTCGCCGGCCGAAGGGCCGTCCAGGCGGGCCGAGGGGCGGCCCTTGAGGTGCAGGTCGAAGAACTCGCTCACGTACGCGCGGACGATCTCCT
Organism: Streptomyces sp. NPDC097619; assembly: GCF_040302735.1. Taxonomy (NCBI): domain Bacteria; kingdom Bacillati; phylum Actinomycetota; class Actinomycetes; order Kitasatosporales; family Streptomycetaceae; genus Streptomyces; species Streptomyces sp. NPDC097619. The sequence continues at coordinate 32,685 of NZ_JBEOSD010000030.1, forward strand.
CGGAGCGGGTGCCCGAGAGCGGGGTCTCGGGGTGCGCGTAGCCGACCTGGTCGCCCAGGACCGGCCAGTCGGTGAAGCCGGGGTGGCCCGTGCCCGTGACGGTCAGCCAGCGCTTCCAGCCGTCCAGGCGGGGCCAGGAATCGGGCCAACTGGGGTCCTCGAAGTCCGGCGGGAGGAGGGCCGGGTCGCCGCCGAGCAGCAGGAAGGGGCGTCCGCCGAGGCCCGTCTCGGGCAGCGGGGCGAAGAAGGTGCCGTCCATGTTGACGCCCGCGTCGACCCGGCGGTCGGCGGCCATGGCCGAGGCGGCGGAGGCCCCGCCGATGGAGTGGCCGGCCATGCCCACGCGGCGGCCGTCGAGGAGGTGCGCGTACCGCCAGGCCGGCCGGTCGCCGGTGAGGCGGTCCAGCAGGAAGCTCACGTCCAGGGCGCGCGCGGCGGAGACCCGGGCCAACGCGCCGTTCGGGAAGACCTGTTCGCAGGCGGTGCAGCCGAGGACCCGGCCGCCGGGGAAGCTGGTGCCGTCGGACTCGTAGGCGTGGTCCACGGCGGCGACCACGTAGCCGCGCGAGGTCAGTTCCTCGGCGAGGGTGGTCAGGGAGGAGCGGGGCAGGGTGAAGCCGGGGGAGAGCACGATCAGCGGGTAGGGGGCTCCGCCGCGGCGCGGAAGGGCGTCCTGGCGCGCGTGGGTGCGCGCGGAGGCGATCTGCTCGGGCGTGGTGTGCAGACCGAGCTCGCCGCGGTCGGTGAGCAGGGCCCGGGCCTCGGGCACGGTCGTGTAGGCGGCCGGGCGACCGGTGCCGGCCACCGCCGGGTAGTACAGGGAGACCAGGAGCTCGCGGTCGGCGGTCGGCACCCAGGGGTCCTTGCGGGTCCGGTCGACCAGGTGCAGGGTGTCGCGGCCGACGGCGAAGGGGCCGGTGGGGCGCGGGAGTTCGAGTCGTGCGGCGGCCGGCCGGGTCGCGGTCGGGCCGTCGAGGGCGCGGGCGGGGCCGGTGGCGGCCACCGTCGCGGAGGGGGCGCCGAGCAGCAGCGCGCACCCCGCGGTCGCCCCGGCGACCACGCGAATGATCTTCTTCATGAGGTGACTCTATGGTGAGTTTGGTTAGGCTTACCTAACTGATATGGGAATGGCCGAAAGGGGCTGCCGGAGCGTCCGGTTCCGAGCTCCCGGTCGATCAGCGGGTCGCCCGGCCCCCCGCCCGGTGCGTGCCCGGCCTCCCGTCACGCACTGTCACACCCGGGGCGTACGCTTCCGGCAGTCGATGACCTTCATCCGAAGCCCGTCATCCGAAGCGCCCTGCCCGAACGGGAGTTCCGCCATGCCGTCGATCACCCCGCCCCGCGCCGTGCCCGTCGTGGGCGAAGGGGCCTTCGGGTCCCGCGTCGCCCTGGTGGGGGCGGGCGGGCAGCTCGTCCGGCCCCCGGAGTTCTCCGTCGTCGGCCGCTTCGCCCCGGACGGGCAGGGCGGCCTGACCGCCCCCGCCGCCACCCTCGACCACCGCTGGGGCTACCTCGACGGCGAGGGCCACTGGCGCGACGAGCCCCGCCACGAGAAGGCGAGCGGCTTCGACTCCGCCGGCCGCTCCCGGTACCGCGCGGACGGCCTGTGGGGGTACGCCGACCTCACCGGAGCCCCCGTCACCCCGGCCCGGTTCACCGAAGCGGGCTTCTTCCATCACGAACTGGCCGTGGTCCGCACCGAAGGGGGCTTCGGATTCGTCGACCCGACCGGCACCGTCGTCCTCGGCGGCACCCACCGGTGGGCGGGCCGCTACGGCCCCAACGGGCTCGCCCCCGTGGTGGCGGCGGACGGCGACCGCGGCTACCAGGACCGGGAAGGGCGACTCGTCGTGCCGGTGGCCTTCGACGAGGCCCGTACCTTCAACTCCGCCGGCACCGCGCCCGTCCGTGTCGGGGAACGCTGGGGCCTGCTGCGCGAGTCCGGGGAGTGGGCGGTGGAGCCGACCTTCCGGTACGTGGCCGAGTTCCACGCCAACGGCCTGGCCTACGCCATCGGCGAGCCGTTCACGGACGACAGCGGTTTCGTGGACCACCGAGGCGAGTTCGTGATCCGGACCCGCGGCGGCCGGGAGGACTCCTTCGGACACGGCCTGCTCAAGAGCGGCAGCGGCTTCTCCTGCGGATTCCTCGACGCGACCGGCCGCTGGGTCGTGGAGGAGGTCTACGAGTGGGCCGACCGCTTCGACGCGGGCGGCGCCGCCGTGGCCCGCCCCGCCGAGGACGGCACCTGGGGCGTGCTGCGCGCCGACGGCGGCTACGTGCCCAGCGGACATCCGGAGCCGCTGACGGACGACGACGGCTGGGTGGTCGGCTTCCTCGGCGGCACGGGCGGCGGCCACGGACTTGCCGCCTTCCGCACCGAACAGGGGCACCTGGCCTACCTCGACCGCGAGGGCCGCGAGGTGTGCCGGGTCGGACCGGACGCGGCCGACGGCAGCGCCGTCGTCCTGCGGGACGCCTCGGGCGCGGTGGCCTGGCGGGCCGCCGACCGCCCCGGTACCTTCCTGCCGGAGCCGCCCTTCCTGACCGGCGACCCCGAGTCCTACCTCGACGGCGTCCCGCTGGACGCCGATCCCGAACCCCTCGTCCGGGAGCTCGCGGACCGGCCCGCGCGGCCCTTCTACCCCTGCTCCCTCATCTTCGGCTCCGGAGAGGACCCGTACGACCTGGAGGGACTGGACGAGCACGACCTGGAAGGCGTCTCGCACGGCGCGATACGGGTCCTCGCCAGTGCCTGGCTGGCGGCCGAACTGGAAGCCGAGTACCCCTTCCTGGAGGACAACTTCCAGGCGGGCTTCGGCCGGATCCACGACGCCTTCGAGGAGAAGCTGCGGGCCCGGTACGGCGACCCCCTCCCGCACGAGAACCACTGCCTGCGCAGCGGCGACGGGAACATGTCCCTCACCTGGGAGTTGGACGGCCGCCACCTCGTCCTGGAGCAGTACTACCAAGTGGGGGACGGCGACCGCGAGGCCCAGATCTGGCTGGCCGTCATCGACCCCGAGGACTGAGCCCCGGATCCGGCCCCGGCCCCGAGTGCCGGCACGGGTCCGGGGCCCGGTCCGGCGGGTCAGGCGGGAACCGCGGCCCGTACGAGCACCACGGCCCGGGTGCCGAGGGTCAGGATCCGGGCCTCCGGGCGGGCGAACCCCCAGCTCCCGGCCAGCAGGACGGCTTCCGCCACGGTCTCCGGGAGGACCAGGTCCCCGGCGACGAGCTCCGCGAACACCCCGCCCGGCCGGAATCCGGAGGCCACCGGCAGGCTGAACCCGACCCGGCCGCCGGGCCGCACGGCGCGCAACCAGTCCGCGGGCGCGGCCGTGCCCAGGAAGTGCAGGGACGAGGCACACAGCAGCACGTCCACCGAGCCGTCGGGAACGGGCAGCGGAACGGCCGCGGCCACCCGCCAGTCCACGGCGGCGGCGAACCCGGCACGCTCGGCCCGGGCCCGCCCCGCGGCCACCATGCCCGCCGACAGGTCCACCGCCAGCACCGGCCGCCGAACAGGCGCCCACGCCCCCGTGCCCGACACCGGGGCGGGGTCCGTGGCCGGGGTGGGGTCCGCCACCTCGGCCGGGCCGTGCGCGGCCCGCCGGCGGGCCACCGCCAGGGCGACGGCTCCGGTGCCGCAGGCCACGTCCGCGACGACCTCCTCAGCCGCCGGGGCCAGCCAATCCGTCAGTTCCGTCGCGATCGCGTCGTGATGGGCGTCGTCGTAGTCCCCGGCGAGCCCGTCGAAGGCCCGCGCCAGCCGCTCGTTCACCGGTGTCATGATCCCCACCCTAGAGGGCGGTTCGGGCCACCCCGGACCTCCTCCCGGTCGCCTCCGGGCCCGTGGCGGAGGGGGGGCGAAGGCGGGACGGAGGACGGAACAGGGGAACGGAGAATCGATTTTCCGAAGGGGGTGGATTTCGTGATCAAACATGGCTCGACCCGTTTGTTCTTACAAAACCTGTTCGTCGCATGTGAGTTGCCATGCGGTCGAGGAATCCGAGAGGGCCTTTCGTGTCGGAGAGCATGTCGGACGTGATGGATATCGCCGGGGCGGAACTGCGCCACCTGAGCCGGGTCCTCGGTGATGTCGGGGTGCACGCCTGGGACCGGCTCCTCGGCTGGTTCGTGGACGACTGGTTCCGGTTGGACGTCTTCGGGCTGGAGAACGTCCCCGCGGAGGGGCCCGCCGTACTCGTCGCCAACCACTCGGGAGCCTGGGGACTGGACGCGTTCGTCCTGCTCAAGGCCCTGTCCCGGTCGGTTCCCCGACAGGTGCGGGTGCTCGCGGACCCGCTGGTCTTCCGGACCCCGGTGCTCGGACCGTACGCCCAGGCGATGGGGGCCGTGCCCGTCGACCCGCGGGTGGGACTGGAGCACCTGCGGGCCGGCGAGCTGGTCGGGGTCTTCCCCGAGGGCATGTCGGGGCTGGAGAAGCCCTTCCGGGAGCGGTACCGGCTCCGGTCCTTCAGCCCCGGATTCGCGGTGGCCGCCCTGAACGCCGGGGTGCCGGTCGTGCCGATCTCCGTGATCGGGGCCGAGGAATCCGTCCCGCGACTCGGTGAGATCCCCTCCCTGGCGCGCCTGTTCAAGCTGCCCTTCTTTCCCGTCACCCCCGCCTTCCCGCTGCCCGGGAAGTGGCGCATCACCGTCGGGGAAGCGATTCCGGCGCCGGAGCGCCCCCAAGGCTTCCGGGACCGCTCGCTGCTGGCCCGCAGCTTCTCCGCCGAGGTGCGGGCCGCCCTCCAGGAGCTCGTGGACCGGGAACGGGAGCAGCGGGACATCGGTCTGCGCGCCGGCTGACCCCCTCCGACCCGCCCGGACCGGGGCCGCGCCCCCGGTCCGGGCCCCGGATCACTCCGCGAGGGCGCGGGCGGCGCGCCGGACGTCGGCGGCGGCGCGGGAGCAGCGCTCCGCGTGGTCCAGCAGCACCAGTCGGAAGCGCTCGCCGGTCTCGTCGGCGTTCCAGCCCGGCCGGGCCGCGCACGCCGCCAGTTCCTCGGCCTGCCGGTCCAGCCGGTCCGCGCTGGTGCGGGCGAGCGCCCCGTAGGAGGCGGGCCGGTAGCCGTGCGCGGAGGAGGGGACCGTACCGGCGCTGCCCGCGGAGCTCGGACGGCCGCAGGCGCCGTCGTCCGGAGCGCGGTACGAGGGGGTCGGGTCGAGGGCCACGAGCACCGACTCCGGCGGGAGTTCGTGGGGCAGCCGGTCCGGGTCGAGCGCCGGGGCGATGAGCGTGAGCCGGGCGCGTTCTCCCAGTCCCCGCAGGATCTCGGCGGCCACGCCGGCCGCGAACCCGCTCGCCGTACACCCCGCGGGCGCCCCGCAGAGCGGGGACGGACCGGATGCGAACCAGGCGCCGGGGGAGGGGAGTTCCGCCCGCTCGGCCTCCGCGCCTTGCGGGCCTTCCGCACCTTCTGCGCCTTCCGCGCCCTCTGCTTCCGCGAGGCGCGCGGGCGAGACCAGGACGTCCGTGCCCTCCTCGACCCGCAGGTCCTGCCAGGTGAACGCGGCGCGCACCGGGTGCACGGCCGCGGCCACCGGCGGATAGTGCGCGAGGGCCCGCCGGACCGCCCCGGCGCAGGCGTCCGGGGCCGTCGCGGTGCCCGACGCGGCCCCCACCGGAGTCCGGGAGTGCGGGCTCGCGGCCTCCACCGCCCCCGCCACCACGGCCGTCCCCGCCGCCACCCTTGCTTCTGCCGCCTCCGCTTCCGGTGCGGGATGCGGGACGGCGGGGGCCTGCGCGTCGGTTCCGGACGGGGATCCGGAGCCGGCCGTACTGGTGGCCGCGTACAGGGCGAGGGCCTGGAGGGCCGTGACGCCGGCCGCCTCGGAGACCACCGCGAGGGCGTGTGCCAGGGCGGGTACGGCCTCGTCGGGTCCGTACCCGGCCGCCGCGAGGCGACCGATGACGGTGTCCGGGTCCGGGGCCGGGTCGGCCAGGTAGGGGGCCAGCCGGCGGTGCACGGCGGCCTCCCGGGCCGCGTGGGCGCGGGTGCCCGCGGCCCCGGCCGCCGCCCGGACCACCTCGCTGAGCAGGGTGTCCTCGGCGGCGTCACCACCCACGACCACGATGCGGGCCAGCCGCCGCATCCCGTGGCGCCAACGCGCGGGATCCAGGGTGCCGTCCCCGCGCCGGTCCCCGATCACGGCGTCCAGCTCCGCGGCGATCCGGGCGCGGAGCGGGCCGGTGGCGGGTACGGCCGCGGCGGGCAGCGGGGTGTGCGGGTGCAGGCCGTACCGGTGTCCGGCGGGGGTCAGTCCGACGGCCGGGCCCAGGGCGCCCGCCTCCTCGGCGGACCGCAGCAGGGCCGCCGTACCGGACCGGGTGAGCGGCACCAGGAAGGTACCGAACGGGGTGCCGATCGACACGGGCCGTCCCGACCCGGAACGGCGCAGGTGGGCCAGTACCCGGCGCACCGCGCCCTCCCGGGTGAGCGCGTCCAGCCCGAGGGCCCGGGCGGGGGCGTCGGTCCAGGGCAGCCGGTGGGCGAGGGCGGCGGCGCCGAACACGGCGCTCGCGGGCAGCCACGCGGTGGCGGCGGGGCGGGCCTCTGCGGAGGTCATGGGCAGGACGCCTTCCTCGGGTCGGGCGGCGGAGCGGGTCGGGTCGGACCGGCTCGGGAGGGGTGGAGAGGGGCGGGGGCTCACCGGTCGCGCAGCATGTACGGCTGGTTGCCGATGATCGGCCCGTCGTAGGCCCCGATGAGCGCGTTGACCTGTTCGCGGTGGTGGGCGACGTCCCCGCGGAGGGCGTCGGAGTACGCCTGGGGGGCGTGGGAGAGCGGGTAGTCGTAGGACTCGTCCCGCCAGGCCAGTTCAGTCCAGGTGTCCGGCACGTCGTGGGGCGAGGCGGGGCCGCGACCGTCGAGGGCGGGGATCACGTCGTGCTCGTTCACGAGGCTGATGACCCGGGTGGTGTGGTCGGCGGGCCGCTTGCTGTCGATGGGGGAGCCCACGGCGATCACGTGCGTGATGCGGTACTCGGCGGCCACCTCCGGGTCCGAGGCCAGGTTCATGGCCGTCATCCCGCCCAGACTGTGACCGACGATCATCAGCTCGGACCCGGCCGGCACCCCCGCCCGCAGCAGCAGCTTGCGGGCCGCGCGCGTGTACGTGGTGTCCGTCCGCAGCAGGCCGTCGAAGGCGCCGACGAGGTCCTGCGGGGTGCTGTTGCTCAGCAGACCGAAGCTGGTGCCGGGCAGCAGCAGGACGTGCCGCTCGACGCCGTCCGCGCAGGCGACCCGGCGCAGCAGCACCAGGCCGTGGTTGCCCAGCGCGCCGATGTCGTCCACGTAACTGACCACGTCGTTGCGGGAGGTGGTGAGGACCTTGGCCAGGATCGGATCCGGATCGGTCCGCTCGGCGCGGCCCGGACCCGGGTTGAGGTGGGCGAGCACCCGGCTCGGCAGCCCCAGGAACGGATCGGTGGTGGGCACGCCGCCGGCCAGGGTGACCCAGGAGAAGCCGTCATTGACCGGGTTCTCGTCCAGCATCCCCGCCAGCGCGCACAACTCCATGATCACCGGGGTCACGGTGGTGAGGGCGCGGGTCACCCCGAGGTGTTCGATGAGCGCGCGCAGGGCCCGGAGGGCTTCCAGCCGGTCCCCGGCGACCATGGCGCCGGTGAGCCGCCGGGCCGCGGGCGAGTCCAGGCTCGGGTGGGCGGTGGTGGCCGCCTCGATGCGCAGCGCGAAGGCGTCCACCGCCATGGACACCGCGGCGGGACGGCGCCGGGCCAGGTTCCCCGCGATCCGCGCGATCTCCCCGGGCACCCCGCCGTTGGCGCCGAAGGCCAGACCCACCGGGGAGGTCAGGGCCCGGGCGCAGGACCAGGCGGCGCCCAGCGCCCAGCCGGGCCGGCGCAGCGCTTCGACCCCGAAGCGCCAACTGCCCAGGGCGCCCGTCAGCTCGGCGCCCGCCTGCTTCGCGGTCAGCGCCGCGTCGGCCAGCAACACCGAGGCGGCGATGAGCAGTTCGGCGTCCACGGCGGTCGGGCGGGCGGTCGGACCCGGGGCCGGACCGGTGGTCGGGCCGCCGGTCGGGCCGGTGGGGGTGGGCGCACCGTCGGGCGCGGTGCCGGGGGCGGGGACCGGGGTGGGGACGGGGGTGGGGGTTCGGGTGGGGGCCTGGGCCGGTGCGGTGGAGGTGTGTTCCGGTGCCGCCTGGTGCCGGTGCCGCCGGTCGGGCCGGCCGGCCGGTTCCGGAGCCTTCGGCCGGGCCGGGGCCGGAGCCGGGGACTCGGGCTGGGTCGGGCGCACTGCCGGTCCGGCCGCTTGGGGCGTCACGTGCCTGCCTTTCGTCGCTGTGGCGCGGTGCCTCCGTCGTACTCCCGCCGGAGCCCCGCCGTCCGGTGCGCATGGTGACACCCCGGTCGGGCGCGGGCGTGCACTCCGGCAGCCGCACGGCGCGCGGACGGCGTGCGTGGCGTGGACCGGGTGCCCGCCCCCGAGCCCCGCGCGCCCCGTGATCCGGGCCTGCGGACGGACCGCACGGCCCGCGTACCGCCGGGGCGGGACGTCCGTGATCCGTCTTCCCCGGAGGGCTGATGGAGCCCGGCCCGCGTTGACGAGGACCCTGTCGGGCGGGGCGTTGTCGGTGGTGGGTGCGAGGATCGGGCTCCCCGGTTCCGCCGCCACGGCGGTCCGGCGGGGCGCTTCGTGGTGCGCGTACGGCCGGAGCCGGCGACATCCGAGCGCACCCGGAAGCACGCTGACCACTCAGCGGTACGCGGGAGTGGTCAGTGGCGATCGGCAGCACAGGACAGTGGCAGCACACGGACGAACGGGGAGGCGGCGGCATGCCGGTCACGAACGAGAAGGTCGCGGAACGGGTTTTCCTGGCGAGGCTCTACGGGGACGACTACTTCCCGAACCACCTGCTGGACCGGGGCGGCGCCATCCTGCGCGGCCTGTGCGAGCGGATCGAGGCCGAGCGCCCCGCGGACCTGCCGGCCCTGTACGTGCTGACGCACGGGGCCACCGAGGAGTTCAACCTCCTGGGCGAGGCGCTCGACGAGGCCGGCAGCGAGATCGAGACGGTCGCCCGGGAGGAGATCGCGGAGGATTTCTGGTTCATCGCCACTGCCTACGGCTTCGAGGGAGCCGACATCGAGGAGCTGATCGCTCCCAGGGAGTGGTGACGCCCGGAGCGTGATCTCCGGGCGATCGGCCGTGTGGTGCCGCTGCCCCCGGACCTCACGGAGGGACGTGGGTCAGGCGGCCGTCAGGAACTCCGCCACCGCCGTGCGGAACCGCTCCGGCCCGTCGAGCCACGGGTGGTGCGAGGCGCCGCTCTGGACCACGGTGCGGGCCCGCGGCAGCAGGGCGGCCAACTCGGCCGTGGTCCGCGGCGGGGCACCGGGATCCACGGCGCCCGCGAGCAGCAGCACCGGCAGGTCCAGGCCGGACAGGCCGGAGCGGACGGCGTCCGGATCGAAGGCGCCCTCGGCACCGTAGGCCGCGACGACGGCCGGGTCGGTCCGTTCCTCCGTCGCGGCGTGGTGGGCGCGGGCCGCCGCGTCCCAGCGGCCGTACGAGAAGGGGGCGACGGCCTCCCAGGCCCCTTCGGCGGGCTCGCCGGAGACCAGGGAACGCAGCGCCTCGAAGGCGCCCGGGAACCAGGGCTCCTCGGCACGCGGCCGGACGGTCTCGACGCGCAGTTCACCCGGGACGGTCAGGCCCACGGCCCGCACGCTCGGGGTGACCAGCACGAGTCGTCGTATCCGCTCCGGGTGGCGGAGGGCGTACAGCAGGGCCAGGTTCGCACCGGCACAGTGCGCGAGGAGGTCGACGCGCGGCAGCCCGAGGTGCTCGCGCAGGGCTTCCACGTCGTCGACGAGCCGGTCGCAGCGCAGCGACCCCGGATCGGCGGGCGAGGCGGAGGCGCCCGTTCCGCGCAGGTCGAGTCGGACGAGCCGGCGGTGCGCGGTGAGACCGCCCAGGTCACCGAGGTACGCGGAGTCCGTCGGGCCGCCCGGCAGACAGATCAGCGGGGGCCCCTCTCCGTCGAGGTGGTAGGCGAGTGCGGTGCCGTCGGGCGCGGAGAAGGTGGGCATGGCCGAGACCTTGCCCGTGAAGCGCGGGCGGATCAAACGATTTGCTGGTTGGCAGCGTCAATGGTTCGGGGATCAACCGTCGTATACGGCCGAAAAGTTACGCCCAAAAGGTTACTGTCCGCACTCGGTCGGTTTTGGATAGCAAGGGGGCGGCATCCGGAACGGTCCGCCGACGGTCGGCGGTGGGTCCGGCATGCCCGGAAGGGATACCTGTCGTGATCCGCACCCGTGTCGCCGCACTCGCGACCATCGCCGTGACCGCCCTCGCGATCGGCACGAGCCCCGCCTCCGCCGCCCCCGGCGACACCCTGAACGTGTGCAGCAGCACCCTGACGCCCACCGGCTGGGTGGACGTGCAGTGGTGGAACAGCGCGGGCTGCGGCTCGGGCTTCACCCCCAACTCCAAGCAGATCAAGGACCTCAACGGGTACCCGGTCGGCACCCAGCTCAACGCCTGCGCCTCCACCTGGCCGCCGGCCGGCTGGACCATCGTCAGCACCTACTACTCCAGCAGCTGTCGCTACTCCGCGGTTCCCAGCCTCAACCCCAACAGCTGGACCCTGAAGCGCACCTCCTGACCCGCCCGACGCGACCGGGCCGGGCCGAGGGGCCCGGCCCGGTCCGTCGCCTACCGCGACCCCGGCGGACCCTGCTGCTCCGGAGACCGCGGCACGGCGTAGCCGGGCACCGAGGGCCAGCGCACCGTCAGCACCACCGAGTCCTCCTCCGCGCACCAGGAATGGTCCACCCCGCGCCCCCACACCACGTAGTCGCCCGGCTTCTCCAACACCACGCTGCGCCCGGGCAGTTCCACCCGGAAACGACCAGTGACCAGGATCTGGAACGCGGTGCGTTCCTCGCCCCGCACCCACCGGGCCCGCTCCTCCCCGCGCGGATGGACCCCCCACTTGATCTCCACGTCCTCGCTGTGGAGGGGGCCGCCCGGCTCCTTGAAGTGCCCGAGCAGCCACCCCCGGTCCAGCGGGGCGTCCGTACCGGCGTTCCCCGTGTACACGCGCCCCGCCGCCACGTCCCCGGGGGAGACCCCGCCCGAGGGGCCGCCGTGCGCCGCCGCTTCCGTCCGGTTCGCTTCGTCGTCGTCCACGAGCCGTGACGCTACGCCGCACACCCCCGATCCGACGAACGACCGCCCCGCGGACCGCGCGGCGCGCCGGGCCGCGCCCCTACCGCGCCGTACGCGCACCGCACCCGAACAGATCCTCCCGCCTCAGCGGACCCGCAGGACGGACTTGCCCCTGCTGCGCCCCGCTTCGAGCAGCTCGTGGGCCAAGGGCGCGTCGGCGAGCGCGTACTCGGCCGACACCTCGACCCGCACCCGACCCGCCGCCGCCAGGTCCAGGGCCGCCCGCGCGTGCGCCCGCAGGGTCTCCGGGGCCCGCCGGGCGAGATCCCCGATGTTGTAGCCGGTCAGGGCGCGGTTGTTCTTCCACAGCGGCAGCACCGGCAGCTCCAGGTCCGGGTGCCGACCCGCCTCCCCATAGACCACGGTCCGCCCGAACGGGGCCAGGACCTCGAACCCGGCCAGTCGGGTCGGCCCGCCCACCGGGTCGAGGAGCACGTCCACCCCCCGGCCCGCGGTGGCCTCCCGGACCGCCCCGGGGAAGTCCTCCCGCGGGAACACCGCGTCGTACCCGAACCGCCGCGCGTACTCCGCCTTCTCCGGCGTGCCCACCGTCCCGTACACCCGGGCCGCGCCCAACTCGCGGGCCAACTGCGCCGCGACGGAGCCCACCCCGCCCGCCGCCGCGTGCACCAGAACCGTGTCCCCGGCCCCGATCCGCGCCGCCCCGGCCAGCACCCCGTACGCGGTGGTCAGCACCAGCGGGGCGGCCCCCGCGGTCCGGAGGTCCAGGCCCGCGGCGGGGAACACGAACGCGGCCGGGGCCACGACGTACTGGGCGTAGCCGCCGCCCGCCGGGAGGTACGCCGCCACCTCGTCACCGATCGCGAACCCGGACACCTCCGGGCCCACGGCGGCCACGTTCCCGGCCGCCTCCAGACCGGTGACCGTCTCGCCCTCGGGCTCCCCGAAGTCCCCCAGCCGGTGCTGCACCTCGCCGTAGTTCACCCCGGCGTACGCCACCCGGATCAGCACCTCACCGGGGCCGGGCTCCGGGTCCGGCAGCTCCACCGGCCGCAGCACCCCGGGTCCGCCGGTCTCCTTGAACGCGATCGCGCGCACGATTCCTCCCCCGTCCGGGCCGGTCGGCGCGGCGCGGGCGAGGTCCGCCCGGGTCCGGGACCGGCCCGCTCGAAGGCCCGAACCGCGTTCGAGATCGCGGTATTCCCCGGTGCGGCGTCGGCGGTTCCCGTCGTCAGGCGGAGGTGGCCTCCACCGAGCCCCGGCCGCCGGCCGGGCCGACCCCGTCCTCCTCCGCGCCCGGCCTGCCGTCGCCCGCCATGAACCGCCACACCAGCGCGTGCCCCAGGACGTTCAGCGCGATCAGCATCAGGGCCTCGGCCTGGATGGGTCGGAGCCCTGTCGCCTCCCGGACGCGGCCGGCAGGATGACGTGGTGTCCGATGATCTCCGTGAGGCGTGGCTGCGCGGCATCGCCGCCAACCCGGCGGCGCCCGCCGACGCCCTCGTCCGTCTCCTCGACCCGGCCGCCGGCGCGATCGGTCCGCCGCTGTGCGAGAGCAGGGACCTGCCCGGCGCCTTCCTGGAGGTCGTCCTCCGCCACCCGGACCGCACGCTCCGACAGGCACTCGCCCGGAACCGGCACGTCGACCCGGTGCTCCTCGCCCCCTTGGCCGCCGACCCCTCGGGCCTCGTCCGCGCCCGGCTCGCCGCCGGCCCCTGGCCCCGGCCCCGACGGGTCCGCCCGCTGCCCGACGAGACCCTCGTCGCCCTCATGACCGCCACCGACGGCGGAGCGGACGGACGGCTCACCGCGGGAGAGATCGCCGCGGAGTTGGAGTCCTCGCGCCAGATACCCCTCGCCTTCCGACGCGCCATGGCCGGGCACCCGCACCCCGGGATCCGGATACGGGCCACCTTCGACTGGACGGCACGGAACGCCGCGGAACGCCGGGCCCTGCTCGACGACCCCGACCCCGAGGTACGGGAGTCGGCGCGGCAGCACAGCTGGATCGTGGACCCCCGGGCGGCCGAGGCCCGACTCCCCACCTTCGGCACGCTCGGCAGACCCTCCGTGCTGAGCCGGTGCGCCCTGACCCCGGCGGTCGTCGACCAGTGCCTCGCCGACGGCACGGTATGGCCCCTGGCCGTGAACCCGCACACCCCGCCCGGAGCCCTCGCCCGGCTCGCCCGGCACCCCGACCCGAGGATCCGCGCGCAGGTCGCCGCCCGACCCGACCTGGCACCGGGTCCGGCGGCCGAGCTGCGCACCGACCCCGACGCGTCCGTCCGGCTCCGCGCCCGCCTCCGGCCCGCCACCCGCACCTGGTCCGAACACGACGCCCTCGACTGGGTCCTGGGCCACGGCCTCGACTGCACCTGCCCGATCATGGACCCGCTCGTCGGCCCGGACGGCGGACCCTCCCCGGAGTGGATCGCCTCCTGTGCGGTGTCCGAGGAGCCGGCGCTCCGTCGGGTCGCCGCGAGCCGGCCCGACCTGCCCGCGGAACCCGCCGCCGCACTCGCCCGGGACGAGGACGAGGAGGTACGGATCCGCCTCGCCTGCCACCACCCGTCGGCGCCCGCCGGGCTGCTCCTGGAGGTGTTCACGGCCCACCCGGTCCATCGCCCCCACCTGCGGAGCCTGCCCGGGTTCCCGCGCGCCGGCACCGCCCACCTCGTCGGTCACCCCGATCCGGAGGTACGTGCCCTGGCAGCCGTCGACCCCGCCCTGCCCGTACCGCCCCTGGCCGACCCGGACCCGCTGGTCCGCCGGGCCGCCGCCGCCAACCCCTCCCTGACGCCGAGCGCGCTGGAAGCCCTGCTCGGCGATCCCCGCACCGCCGAGGGCGCGGCCGCCAACCCCTCGCTGCCCGCCGCCCGGATGCACGCCCTCCTCGACCACTGCCTCGGCACGACGGGGACGGCGACGGCGACGGGCGAGGGGCCAAGGGAGCGGACGGGCCTGCCGGCTGAGGGTCAGGGAGCGGGCTCGGTGGCGGCGGACACGGGGTCCACCCGGTAGACGGCCGGGCCCCGGGCGCCCTCCAGCCCCTTGAGGGTGAGGTGCAGCGGGCCGCGGGTGCTCTCCACGACCCGCTCGTGCACGACCGCGTCGCAGGCCGCCGTCCAGCGGTCCTCGACCCCCGCCGCCACCTCGGCCTCGATGACACCGCCGCCCGCGCAGACCACGGAGAAGCGGTACGTGCCCGCCCGCCAGGACTCGTCCCGGATCCCGTGGGCGTCGGGCAGGTCGGTGGTGCCCGCCATCACGGGGTCGGTGTCGTAGCCGTGCTCGCTCCAACCGGGCTGCGCGTCGAAGTCGATGCTCCGTTTGAGCCGGGCCAGTTGCTCGGCCCCGGCCCGTGCCTCACCGGAGGGGGTCCGGGCCGGAGCGGATGCGGACGGCCCACCAGCGGCTGCCGTCCCCTCCCCGGCGCCCGCCCCGGCGGGCCCGCTCGTGCACCCCGTGAGCAGGGCCAGGACGACGCCGCCCAGGACGACGGAGGGGAGGACGGAAGCGGCCGGGCCGCGGCGGTACGTGGTCATGAGCGCAACCTAGGGGCACCGGCACCGCCCGAACAGAGCCCGGATGATCTTCTGAGCCGAATCTGAGCGTGGACGCCCCCCATCCGCTTCGCCACCCCTTCCCCGCCCCCCGTTCCGTCGCCTCCCCGCCCCCTCGCGGTCATCCGCGCCCGCTACGCTGCGCGCCGTCCGGGCGGGCGGGGCGGTGGCGTGCGGGAGGGGGCCGCGGTGCGGAAGGGCGTGCGGGCGGGGCTCGTCGGCGTGGTCCTGGTCCTCGGGGGCCTGGCGCTCGGGGTCCTGATGGCGGTCGTCCTGGGGCTCGCCGGCGTCGGGGGAGCCGGGGGAGGGGCCCCGCGGTCGGAGCGGCCGCCGGAGGCGCGCGTCACCGGCCCGTTCACCGCGCACCGGCCGCCGCTGCGGTTCCAGCCCGAAGGGGTGCTGCCCGGAGCGCTCGTGGCCCGCGCGGCGGTGCTCGACGGGGCCCGGGCCCACGTGATCGGACCCGAACGGCTCACGACCGTGGACCTGGCCTCGGGCGCGGTCCTGTGGTCGGTCGCCCCGCTCGCGCCGGTCCCCGACTACTTGTGGGATGCGCCGCCGGAGGGCCCGCCCGTGGTCACCGCCGTGGCCGGGCGGCGGCTCGTGCTCGCGGCCTTCGCCACCGGTGCGGGAGCGAGCGAACTCCTCGCCTTGGACGCGGACCGGGGAACGGTGGTCCACCGGATCCGCTGGGACGGCCCGGAGGGCTCGGGCGCCATCCGCTGCACCCTGGTGGCGGTGGCCGGCCCCGAGGGGGCCCCGGCCCGGGCACGGACCGCCGTGGTGTCCTGCGTCGAGGGCGAGTACCGCACCTACGGGATCCCGCTCTCCGGCCGGGGACCGTCCTGGTGGGTCGACGGGTTCCAGGCCGGCCACGCCCTCGTCGGGGACCGGATCGCCGGGGACTTCGCCCTCGACGACTCCGGGAGCTTCGGCGGCCCGGCGCGGGCCGCCGCACTGGACGCCCGTACCGGGCGGGTGCTGTGGCGGGCCGCCGCCCGGCCCGAGCACCGGAGTTCCGAGGGCGCGCTGCGGCCCTTCTCCCCCTTCCTGTTGCTCGCCGGACCGGACGTCCTGGACGCGCGCACCGGGCGCAAGCGGGACCTGCCGGGACTGCGGGCCGAGCACCCGCTGATCCTGGACTGCCGTCACGACGGCGGTGACCTGACCGCGTGCGCCTTCCTGGGCTCGGAACTGGCGGTCCACGACGCCCGCTCCGGGCGCCGCCTCTGGCAGTGGGGCGGCCGGACCGCGAGGGACACCTTCGCGCCCACCCTCCGCGGCGCCCGCGACGGCCTGCTGTACGCCACCGAGGGCCCCGGCACGCACCTGGTCCTCGACGGGCGCACCGGAGCCGTCCTGGAGCGCCGGGCGGGCGCGGCCCCGGTCCTGGTCAACGCGTTCGCCGGGCTGGAGGAGATGGCTCCCGGCGCCTACGGCACCCCGCTCGCGGTGTTCCGCACCCGACGCTGACCGCCGCACCGCCGGCCACACCGCCGGCCGGTCCGCGCGGCGGTCCGGCCGCGCCGCCCGACGGTGCGGGCGTCCGCGTGCGCCCCGGCCGTGCGCCCGCGCGCCTCCGCACGCCCTCGTCGCGGGGATGGCCGTCGGAAGGGTTCACCCGGACGATGAACTCCGGCCACCGATGGGCTGGTTCCGGCCGTCGGTGTGATCCGTCGCTCGGCCGGTCACACCGCACCCCGCCCTCACCCTCCACCCCGCACGTCCACCTCCACCCCTCACCCGCACCTTCACGCTCACGACGGGAGCACGATGGGAAGACGCTGGCTGGTCACGGGATGTTCCTCCGGACTCGGCAGGGCCCTCGCCCTCGCCGCGGCCGAGGCCGGGCACGAACTGGCGGTCACCGCCCGCAAGACGGCCGACCTGGAGGACCTGGCGGCGGCCTGGCCGGGACGGATCGTCCCGGTGCCGCTCGAACTGCGCGACCCCGACTCCTGCGAACGCGCCGTCGCGACGGCCGTCGATCGGCTCGGGGGCATCGACCTGCTGGTCAACAACGCCGCCATCGGCCTGTTCGGAGCCGTCGAGGAGGTCTCGGACGCCGAGCTGCGCGACCAGTTGGAGACCCTCCTCGTCGGACCGTGGCGGCTGATCCGGCACGCCCTGCCCCTCATGCGCGCCCAGGGCCACGGCCACATCGTGAACGTCTCCTCGGTCGCCGGCCGGATCGCCTTCCCCGGCCTGGCCGCGTACATCGCCGGGAAGCACGCGCTCGAAGGGATGAGCCAGGCCCTGGCCGCCGAGGCCGCGCCGCACGGCATCCGCGTCACCGTCCTCGAACCCGGCATGTTCGCCACCCGCTACGGCACCTCCATGACCGAGACCCGCGCGCACCTCCCCGCCTACGACGGCACCAACCGCCAGATGCTCGAAGGCGCCCGCGGCATGGCCGACAGCCCGGAGACCGGACGCCCCGAGGACTTCGCGGCCCGCGTCCTGGAGATCGTCGGCTCGACGGAACCCACCCCGCTCCGGATCCCCGTCGGCGCGGACGCCTACGGCTACCTCGACCTCGCCGGTCACGCTGCCGCGGAGGAACTGGCCGCCGCCCGCGCCCTGACCAAAGGACCGCCGCCGCTGCCCCCGGGCGCCCTCCCGCCGCACACGCCGGTACCGGAGGACTGAGGACGGGCCCGGTCCCGGAGCCCCACAGGGGTGGGCTCCGGGACCGGGCCGAAGCACGCGACGCGCGGGCGCCGAGGGCTCGGTCCGCGCGGGCCGAGGCTCAGTCCACGAACGCCAGGCGGAGCCCGAAGGCGGCGATCACGCCGCCCGTGAGCCGGTCCAGGACGAGCCGGGCCCGTCGCGTCCGCAGCACCCCGCCCAGGGCCCGCGCGCACGCGATCAGGACGGCCGACCACATCAGCCCGAACACCACGTGCACGGAGGTCAGCTGGACCCCGGCGGCCAGGTGGCCGCCCCCCTCGGGCAGGAACTGCGGCAGCACGGCCACGTAGAAGGCGCCCACCTTGGGATTGAGGAGGTTCGTCAGGGTGCCCTGCCGCCAGCCGCCCGTGAAGGAGTCGGCCTCCGCGCGGTCGGGGGCCTCCGCCGCCGGGGCGGCGCCCTCCCGGCGGAACGTGGCGATCAGCATGCGCGCGCCCAACCAGACAAGGTAGGCCGCACCCGCCCAGCGCAGGGCCGTGTACGCGGCCTGCGAGGCGGTCAGGAGGGCGGTCACCCCGAGCGAGGTCAGCGTCCCCCAGACCAGGACCCCGGTCTGCACGCCGAGGACGACCCCCCACGCCCGCCGGTGCCGACCGAGCGCCGAGGTCCGCAGGACCAGCGCCGTGTCGAGCCCCGGGGTCAGGGTGAGCAGCCCCACGACGAGGGCGAAGGACCACAACGCGCCACTGGATGCCATGGCCGTGGAGCGTACCGGCCCCGAC
Source organism: Streptomyces sp. NPDC097619 (assembly GCF_040302735.1). Taxonomy (NCBI): domain Bacteria; kingdom Bacillati; phylum Actinomycetota; class Actinomycetes; order Kitasatosporales; family Streptomycetaceae; genus Streptomyces; species Streptomyces sp. NPDC097619. The sequence goes on from NZ_JBEOSD010000030.1 coordinate 50,832, forward strand.
GCGCCCCCCCCGAAACGCCCCCCAAATGCGGTGGAGGCGGTGCGGGTCCGCTTGCTACCGTCGCCGGGCCGGCCGCGGGACTCCGGTGCGACTTCCGGAACCTGCCCTGACAGCAATGATTCGCAGCTCGCACCCCTCTTCCCCGGCCGGCACCCACCGGCACCCACCGACGCACCAGCCCCGTCGGCCCGTCGGCAGGCTCGGACGGTCGTGGACGACGGCCCCCATGGTGGCGGCCCGAGGAAGGACGGCGAGGATGGCACCCGGAACGGCAACCGAAGGCGATCGCCGCGCGAGCCCTCCCGATCCGGGTGCCGTTCCCCCTCCGGGCACCGGTCCCGGAGCCACGGCCGCGGACCGCGTGGCCGCCGACGACGTGCTCCTCTTCGTGAACGCGGCGATCACCGCCACCGGACAGCGGGAGTTCCACGGCGACGCCGGCGAACAGCGCCTCTCCCTCGACTTCCTGCACGCCTACATGCTCGGCAACCACCGCGCGCTGTACGCGGGCGTCCTCGCCCTGGACATCAACGACCACAACGCGGTCCTCATCATCCGCCGACTCCTCCGCACCGCCGCCGAGGCCGGCCCCGACCAGCGCCGCGCCGAAGGCCGCCTGATCGCCGGCCGGCTGGCCCTGCTGCCCCCGCAGCGGGTCTACGGACTCTTCGACGCGCTGCGTCGCGACGGCGTCAACAACCGCCGCACCCGGGCCCTCGTCCGGGACTGGCTGCGTGCCCGCCCCGACCTCTCCCTCGACGCCGTCAAGTACCGCGGCGCCCTGAAGCGGGCCATGCGGCACACCCACTTCTCCCCGGACCCCGGCCAGGAGGAGCTGCGGGCCTTCGTGTTCGCGCCCCGCGGCCGCACCCGTTACGCGACCCCGCTCTTCGAGGCGTGGCGCCGCGCCCACCACGAGCAGGGCGCCCTCTACGAGCTGCCCTTCACGGTGGCCGAGGGCTTCGCCGCCCGCCACGGGATCCCCCGGGCCGTGTTCCTGGAGCGGATCGCCCCCCGGATGACCCGCCTGGAGACCCTGCGCCTCCAGGGCTCCGCGCAGCGGCACGCGAGCGCCACCGGCCGCCGGGACGCCCTCCTGCCCACCGACCTCGGCCGCATGCCCCTGACCAGGCTGGCCGCGTACGTCCTCGGCCTGCCCCTCGCCGAACGGCGGGACCGCCGGGCCGAGCTGACCGACGCCCTCACGGCGGCGGCCGCCCGCACGGCCGGTGCGCACCGCGGGAGTTGGGGCACCGTCGCGGCGGTCCTCGACGACAGCTTCTCCTCCTTCGGCTCCGTGACCAAGCGGCGCCGGCCCCTCGCGGTCGCCCTGGCCTGCCACCACCTGCTCGCGGCCCTGGCCCGGCCCGGCGGCCACACCGGGCTGTGGACCTCCGGTGCCACCGACGCGCTGCTCGTCCGCCCGTACGGCACCACGCCGCTCGGCCACCGGATCCTCGACGCGCTGGACACCGGGCCGGCGCGGCTCGTGATCGTCTCGGACGGCTGGGACAACGCGCCGGCCGGTCTGGCGGGGGAGGTGCTGCGGGTGTGGCGGACCCGGCTCGACCCGGAGGGCCGCACGAGCGTCGTGCACCTCAACCCGGTCTACGACGCCGACGGTTTCGACGTGCGCCGGTTGTCCCCGACGGTGCCCACGGCGGGCATCCGCGACGCCGAGGACCTGCCCGCCCTCGTCGAGCTCGCCCAGTTCGCCGAAGGACGCACCGGGCTGCCCGACCTCATCGCCTACCTGGACGCACGGGCCGCCCGGCTCACCGAAGGCACCCGCCCCGCCGGGCCCGGGGAGCCGACGCCCGCCCGGAAGGAACGGACCCCGTGACCACGGCGCACACGCCCTCCCCGTCCTCCTCCCCGTCGTCGCCCTCCTCGTCGGGGGCCCGGCCCGGCACGCCCACCGTCCTCCACCTGTCCGGTCTGGAGACCCGACCCGCCCAGGTCTGGGGAGCCGTCCGGCTGGTGCCGCTGGTGCGCCGCGAGCCCGTGACGGACTTCCGCCTGCACCGGCGGCTCTACGAGGAGCCCCCGGAGCCCGCCCCCGGACGCCACCCGGCGGCCCGCCCGGACCCCTACCGGACCCCGGACCCCGAGAGCGATCCGTACCGGGCGCCGTCGGTCGTGGCGGTGGCCCCCCGGCGCACCTACACCGCCTACGTCCCGCACGGGTTCGTGGCCACGTGGACCCGCGACGGCACCCCGGCCGCCGCCTTCGGCACCCAGCTGTCGGACGGCACCACGGACGCGCCGCCCACCGCCATGGGCCTGCGCTTCCACCGGCGCACGGCCCGCCGCGAGGCCAAGGACCGTCTGCGGTTCCTGCCCCAGCACCTGGCCCTGGAGGGCTATCTCGCCCTGCACTTCGGGGGGCCCACCACGGCCTGGGAGGAATGGTCGGCGCGCGCCCTGGCGCAGGGGCTGTCGCCGCGCGCCGAGGAGGCGTACACGGGCGCCGGCGTCCGCGGACCGGCGGACGCCCTACGGGTGTTCGAGATCCACCCCGGCCAGTGCGGCCTGTTGCTGTACACCGGCGACGCCCTCGCCGCGGCCTTCGTCGTGCCGCACCCCGAGGACTACCGCGCCCTGCACCCGAGCCTCCTCCAGGACCTGTACGGGGAGCTCGTCCACCACTACGCCACCCTGATGCCGGCGGTCCCGGAGTTCCGGGCCCGCGTCGACGGCGCCGGCATCGGCTCCCTGGCGGAGCTGCGGGCCGCGGCCCGGGAGCAGGAGGAGGAGTGGGCGGCGTTCCACGATTCCGTCATGGCGGGCGGGCTGCTGGGGGCGGAGTACACCTGGGAGGAGGTGTACCGCGCGGGTCGGTTCACCCTGAGCCGCTTCCTGCCGTCGTTCCGCCGACGGGAGGAGAACCACATCGGTGAGGCGGTCACTGACGAGCGGGGCCGGTTCGTCTACCTGAAGACCTTCCGGCTCGGCGAACGGCAGGTCCGGCGCGGCCACTTGCTCGCCGTTCTGGCCGCCCACGACTGGCACCTCGGCGCCGCGGCCGCCGCCCTCGGCATCGACGCGGCGGCCCTGGGGCTGCGGCTGGAGTCCGCGGGCTTCGGTCACCTGCTGCGCCAGGACGTCCTGGACGGCTACCGGGCCGCCCGCCGCCGGGCGGGCGCCGGGAGCGGGCGACGCGGCGGCGCGGGCGGAACGGGCGGCCGGTAGGCCGTCAGCACACCGGTGGCCGACAGGCGGTGCGGTGACGGTCGGGGCGGTCTCCGGTGGCCGTCAGGCGCACCGCCCGGCGGTGTCGGGGCGGTCCGGTGCCGGGAGCACCCCGAGGGGCGTCCCGGCGCCGGGCGGTCGGTCAGGGGGCGCCCCCGTAGCCGGACTCCGCGGCCGCCGCGGCCCGCTGCGCGCGGAAGTTGGCGCGGTAGGCGTCGTGGACGGCGGCGTCCTCGTACTTCAGGTAGGTCTCGTCGTTGGCGGTGAGGGCGAGGCCGGTGAAGGTGTGGCTGCCCGTCCAGGTGATCTTCTGGTCCTTGACGCCCTTGTAGGCGCCCTCCACGAGCAGGTACTTGGTGTGGCTCGCGGTGCCGGCGGCGCCCGTGGTCGGGTCGGTGTGGTCGTCGTTGTTCAGACGGTGCAGGGTGATCCGGCCCAGCGCGGTGGAGCGGGTCAACCAGTACGCCGTCTCGCGGTGCTCTCCGACGGCCTCGTAGTCGGACAGCTTGCCGTACACCACGTCCACGTAGCAGCCGGCGTCGGCGAGCTTCCACAGCTCGCGGGCGACCGCGGGCCGGGAGATGTGCCCGTTGGCGATGCGGATCACGGTGCGGCCGTCGGCGGTGCCGTGCCCGGGGGTGTTGCCGTGGCAGACCGGGGTGGTGGGGGTGACCGGGGTGGCGACGGTCGTCAGGATGTTGACGACCACGTCCTCCGGGTTGCGGGGGAAGAAGTAGGCCTTCGCGGGCCCGGCCTGGACGTCCATGTCGAGGTCGGCGGCGCGCAGCGGGTCGTTGGGGCCGGTCTGCGCGGCGGCGGTGAGCCGGTCGAAGTAGGTGACGTAGCCGGTGTGCAGGGCGCTGTTGCCGACCACGGTCATGGCGTCGTTCCACAGCTCGTCGGTGTCGGCCGAGGTGAGGTTCCCCGAGGACTGCACGACGACGTCGTCGAGCGGGACCCCGGTGGTGGGGGAGCCGCTGCCGGTGGTGCGGGAGAAGAGGAAGAACTTGTTGTGGTTGACGCCGCCGGTGCCCTTCGCGAGGCACGCCTGGTTCGCGGCGCACTTCTTGAACCACGAGCTGCCGAACTGCTGTCCGGCGCCGGGCACCTTGGCGAAGGCGGTCTCCAGCTTGCTCTGCACGGTCTTGCCGGAGGTGCCCATCCAGGCGGCGTTCACGGAGTCGTCGTCGACGAGCACCTGCACGTTGACGCCGCGCTGGTGGGCGGCGGCGAGCTGGTCCGCGAGCCAGCCGGAGCCGAAGACGTAGAGGGATATGCGGATGGTGGAGCCGGGGGTGGCGCCGTTGACGAGGCGGCCGAGGTGGCTGAGGATGGCGCGCTGCTTGATGCCGCCGGGGTCCTTGGGGTCGTTGAAGACCGGGCCGGTGCTGACGTAGGTGGTCGGCTCGGCCGAGGCGGAGGGTGCCGCCAGGGCCGCCATGGCCGCCACGAGGAGGGTGGGCAGGATCCTGTTCTTGAACACCGCGAAACGATAGCCCGCCCACCGCCCTGCCCCGCACCACCCCCGCCGGCCCCCGCACCGGCTCTGACCTGGCCCGTTCCCGGACAGTCGGGGCCGCGGCGCGAAGGGTGCGAAGGGCGTGGAGCGGTCAGCCGACGAGGCGGCGGCGCCAGTCCAGCGGGGTGACGGTGATCGCGCGGGAGGGGTCCATGTCCCAGTCCGTGCGCAGCCCCACCTGCCCCAGGGCGGACACCAGCTCGTGGCCCACGGCCGCCGCGGTGTCCCCCTCCCCGTCGAAACCGCCGTACAGCAGCGTCAGTCCGTGCCCGGCCGCCGCGGACTCGGTGCACTGGCTGTGGAAGTAGACGTATCCGCGGGCGTCGGGTCGGCCCGCCGCGGCGATGTCGCCCTCGCCGCAGGTGCGGCAGCAGGCGAAGTTCTCGCGCGCGGTGATCCCGTCGGCCTCCAGGGCGGCGAAGGCGCGGGTGAGGCGTTCGGGATCGGTCTCGCCCTCCCAGCCGGACTGTTCCGCGACCCGCTCCGTCCACAGCCGGTCCGCGAGCCGCCGGGCCTGCGCGGGGGAGACCGGGCGACGGTCCTTCGTCACCAGGAACTCCTCGGCGATCTCGGCGAGTCCGTCCCGGGTGGTGTACCCGGCGGCCAGGACGGTGCGGACCTCGGCCTCCAGCAGCGCGAGGTCCTCCGCGGACAGTTCCAGGGGCGGCACCTCGGGTACGGGACCGAAGTCGAGCCGCTCCCAGTGCGCGGCCGTGTGCCGGTCGGGCTCGTGGCGGGCCCAGGAGGTGAGGAGCCGGGCGGCGGCCCCGGCGTCGGCGGCGATGGTCCCGAAGTGCCGGTCGGCGGAGCCGTCCCGGTACTCCACGGCCCACTCGGGGGCGCCCGCCCGGTGCCAGACCTGCGCGAACTCGTCCGGCAGGTCCGGTACCCGCTGGAGGACCAGCCATCGGTCGCCTTCCGCGCCGATGCGGGCCGTCAGGGCGGCCAGTTCCTCCGCGGTGGGGCGCAGGTGCCGTTCCGCGTCTTCCGTCTTCACCAGGATGTCGAGCATGGCCGCAGCCTGGCACGCCCCACTGACAGTGACCCGGGCGGGGCCGGGATGGGGTGACCCGGGGCGGTTCCGGTCAGCCGGCCGCCACCTGGGCCTCCACCAGGTCGTGGTCGGAGTGGGGGCTGAGGACCACCCGGTGCCCGGCGGCGGTGAGGCCCCGCAGGAAGACGTAGTCGAACTTGGCGCGCCAGTCGGTGGTCGGCTCGCAGCCCTCGGAGGAAGGGGGCCGGCAGGCCGGATCGGAGTCGGAGGCCAGGGCCCAGATCCCGGTCAGCTCGGCGGAGTCGGGGCGGGCGTTGAAGTCGCCGAGGACCACCGCCCGCCGGTACGGGGCGACGGCCGCGGCGAGCACGGCGGTCTGCCCGGAGCGGACGCCCTCCTGGCGGCGCTGGGCGAGGTGGGTGTTGAACACGCGTACCCGCCGGTCGCCGACGGTGGTCGTCACCGCGAGGTAGCCGCGGTCCTCGGAGCCGCCGTCGGGGTACTCCACCGCCGAGCGGTCCGTCATCGGGGTCGCCGACAGCAGGGCGTTCCCGAAGCCGTCGGCCCGCCAGGGCAGGCCCCCGCAGCGGCCCCAGTTCCGCAGCACCGGCCCGTACTCCACGTGGTAGCGGAGCCCGTACAGGCCCTCCAGGTAGTCCCGGATCCGGGCCACGTCCCCGGTGCACGCCTCCTGGAAGCCGATGACCTGCGGGGCGTGCGTGGCGATCTCGGAGGCCCGGTCCACATTGCTCGCCCCGCACGGGTTGCACAGGTTCCAGGTCATGACCCGGCCCGGCACGATCGCCCCGGCGGCGTCCGCGGGCAGTGGCCGGCCGAACCGGGACCCGTCCGGTGCGGCGGGACCCACCAGCAGCAGACAGGCGAGCACCCCGACCGTCGCGACCCACCGCGCGCCCTTGCCCCGCACCTGCGTCCTCCTCGCCCCGGACGCCCGGGGGCGTCGTCCTTCCGCCCGAGCGTAGGCGACCGGACGTGCGGGGGATCATCCCCCACCGGCCCGGCCGGGCGCACGGCGCGGGGCGGCGGGTCAGGCGCGGTCGAGGGAGCGGGCCAGGAAGCGGCGGGTCGCCGGCTCCCGCGGGTCGGTGAGGACCTGCTCGGCGGTGCCCTGCTCCACGATCACCCCGTCCTCCAGGAAGCAGACGCGGTCCGCGACCCGTCGGGCGAAGTCCATCTCGTGGGTGGCCATCAGGATGGTCAGCCCGCGCTGCTTGAGGTCCGCGACCACGTCCAGCACTTCGCCCACGAGCTCCGGGTCCAGGGCGGAGGTGATCTCGTCGAAGAGCAGCAGTTCCGGGCCGGTGGCCAGGGCGCGGGCGATGGCCGCCCGCTGCTGCTGGCCGCCGGACAGCCGGTCCGGGTGCTCCTTGGCCTTGTCCGCGAGGCCCAGCCGGGCCAGCAGCTCTCGGGCCTCCTCCTCGGCCCGGCGCCGGGGCACCCCGTGGACCTGGCGGGGCGCGAGCGTGATGTTGTCCAGCACGCTCAGGTGGGGGAAGAGGTTGTACGACTGGAACACGATGCCGATGCGCCGCCGGGCCACGTCGGGGTCCAGCCGGGGGTCGGTCAGTTCGCGGTCCCCGAGGTGGACGGTCCCGTCATCCACGGTCTCCAGGAGGTCCACGCAGCGCAGCAGGGTGGACTTGCCCGAGCCCGAGCCGCCGATCAGGCAGACCACCTCGTGCTCGGACACGTCCAGGTCGATGGAGTCCAGCACCAGCCGGGCCCCGTACCGCTTGCGCAGTCCGCGGATCCGCAGCAGCGGAGGGCCGCCGGGCGCGGGGTCGCCCGCGGCGGCCGGGTCCAGGGGGGCGGTCACCGGGCCGCCCCCGCCCGGGTGCGCTCGGCGGCCCGGCGCTGGAGCCGGTCGGCGAAACGGGTCAGGGGGATGGTCACCGCGATGAACAAGAGCGCCGCTCCCAGGTAGGGCGTGTAGTTGAAGTCGTAGTCGGCCTTGATCTGCGCGGCGCGCAGGGCCTCCAACGGCCCCAGGACGGCCACCAGGGCGGTGTCCTTCTGGAGCGCGATGAAGTCGTTGAGCAGCGGCGGGAGGACGTTGCGGACGGCCTGCGGCAGCACCACGTGCCGCACGGTCTGCCGTTCGTTCAGGCCCAGGGCCCGTGCGGCGTTGCGCTGCGCGGGGTGCACCGAGTTCAGTCCGGCCCGGAACACCTCGGCCACGTACGCCGAGTACGACAGGGTCAGCGCGATCACGCCGAGCACCCACGGCTGGGACGGGGTGCCCTGGAGCTCCAGGGCCGGCAGTCCGAAGCCGACGAGGAAGACCAGCAACAGGGTCGGGACGCCGCGGAAGACGTCCACGTACACGGTCGCGGCCAGCCGCAGCGGCTGGAGCCCCGGGGAACGGGTCACCCGCACCAGGGCGATCAGCAGGCCCAGGACGAGGATCAGCACCTCGGCGATCACGAACATCTGGATGTTCAGCCAGAAGCCCCGCAGGAGTTCGGGGAAGGCCGAGCGGAGTTCGGCGCCGTCGAGGAACAGGGCGCGGACCCGCTCCCAGCCGGGCGAGGAGACGGCCACCGCGCCCAGCACCACCAAAAAAGCGGCGGTGCAGAGGGCGGCGGTCCAGGTCTGGCGGCGCTTGCGGGAACGGCGGTAGCGCTGCCGTTCCCGCTCGTGCTCGCTCGGCACGTACGCGGCGCCGTCGGGGGCGGGCGGGGTCTTCACCGTGCTCCTGGGGGCCCCGGGGTCCCCGGGGGCCGTACCGGCGGTCGGCGGCGCGGCGGTGGTGTCGGGTCGGTCCACGGCGGGCCCGCTACTTCTTCAGCTCGGGGACGTTCGCCGAGGCGGACAGCCACTGCGTGGTGATCTTCGCGAGGGTGCCGTCGCTCTTGAGGGCCTCCAGGGCGCGGTTCACGCAGGGGGTGTAGCCGCTGTTCTTCGGCAGGAGCAGGCCGAACTGCTCGGGGGTGCCGCCCGCGTAGCCGAACTGCCCGACGATGCGGCCGTTGTCCAGCTCGGCGTTGGCCAGGTAGAAGACGGTGGGCAGGTCGGTCACGATCGCGTCGATCTGACCGTTCTTCAGCGCGTTCACCTCGTCCTTGGTGGTGTTGTACACGCTGGGCTGCTTGGTGGGCTTCAGCTGGTCCAGGACGGCCTGGTAGCTGGTGGTGGCCACCTGCACGCCGATCTTCGCGTCCTTGAAGGCGGCGAGGGAGTCGGCGCCGGCGAACTTCGAGTCCTTCAGCGTGAGCACCGCCTGGTTGGCCGTGTAATAACTCGTCGAGAAATCGACGGCCTTGGCGCGCTGCGGGGTGACGGAAATCTGGTTGATGTCGAAGTCGAAGTTCTTCGCGCCGGGGGCGTAGGAATGCGCGAAGGGTTCCACCACCCATTTCACGCGGTCCTTGGTGAAGCCCAGCTTTTCGGCCACGGCATAGGCGACGGCGCTTTCGAAGCCCTTGCCGTTGGAGGGGTCGTTGTCCTGGAACCAGGGCTCGTACGCGGGGGAGTCGGTAGCGATCGTGAGGGTGCCGGGCTTGTGCAGGGCCTTGCTGTCCACGGTGCAGGCGTCGCCCTGACCGGCGGTGCTCCCGGTGGCTTCGGCGGTGCCGGCGGCCCCTCCGGTGCTCCCCGGCTGGGGCGCGCAGGCGGCCGTGGCCAGCAGGAACGCGCCGGCGCCGAGGGCGAGGGCGATACGGGCGGGGGTGTGCGTGCGGCGCGGGCCGCGAGCGGGAATGCGGGACATCTTCGGTCCTAGGTGGTGAGGGGGTGGTCCGTGAAGGGCGGTACGGGACGGGGCCGGGGGCGCGCTCGGCGACAGAGGTCGGCGGCGCAGCGCACGTGGTCCACGTGGCGGCGGCGTACCAGCGGGGGAGTTCCGGACATGCGTTCCAGCATTCCGGTCGGCCGAGAGGGGCGTCAATCGCGTACGCCCCCGCCCGGGTAACGCCTTGATAACATGTCAGCTGATGAGATGGAATACCCGGTCGCCCTGGCGGAGACCGAATACCTCGGCGGCGGAGCCGCCCCTCACGACGAGTTCGGCGAATCCGGTGCCGGAGCTGCCCACCGTGATGCCGGGCTCTCCGAGCGGCACGTCCGGCAGTCGGTCGTAACACCGCACCGGCACCTCGCGGTCCTCGCGGCGGTTGCGCACCCGCAGCTCCTGCCCACTGCGGTAGCCGGGGAGTTCGGTGGCCGGCAGGTCCAACTTGCAGTTGCCGAAGTTGTCCACGACGGCCACCCGCACCCCGTCGGCCGCGGGTCGCTCCACGGCGAGCGGCGCGGAGGGGACGGGGCGCTCGTCCACCAGCCAACGGGCCAGCAGCGGCACGTACCAGAGGCTGCGGAACTGGGTCCGCGTGACCTCTTCCACCTCGGCCGCGCTCAGTTCGGCCCAGTCCGCGGCGGCCGCCTCCAGCACCTCACGGACGTCGGTCACCCGTACCTCCTCCAGGCCCAGGTACTCCGCGACCGGGGCCAGCACCCGGTGGCTCGCCGTGGTGATGACCAGGTGCCCGTTGTGGCGGAAGTAGCAGAAGGGCACGCCGTTGGGCCAATGGCCGTCCCGCGGCGCGATGTTGACCAGGATCACCACGGGAAGGGCCGGGCCGCCCGTCAGGCCGGTGGCCCGCAGCAGGTCGAGGAGGGTGAGGGCGGCGGCCCCCTCCGGGTCCGGACCGGTCAGCGGGAGCACCGTCGGGGTGGCCCCGAACAGGGCCCCGATCCGGGCGGACTGACGGGCCAGGGCGTTCGGGTCGGCACAGTCCGTGAGGGAGACGACCGGGAGCGTGGCGGCGGTGGTCGGTGTGGTCATGTCGGCTTCGCCTTCTGCTTCTGCTTCCGCCGGGGGTGGCGGTGGGTGGGCTGCTGGTTCGGGGGAGAGACCGGAGGATGCGGTTCCGGGAGGCGGGGGCCGGAGGGAGACGACCGGGCCGGTGCAAAAGAAAACGGACCCTCCGTCTCCGGAGGGTCCGTCGCGTCCTGTGCGCGCACGCGGCTTCGCTAGCGAAGCGCCTCCGGGGGCGGGGGCATCATTCGCATCATGGCGAGGCGGGCGGTCTGCTGCATGGCCGGAACCGTAGCAGCTCCCGACCGACTACCGGACCACGTGTCCACGGAGCGGACACCGACCGCCGCGGACCGGCCGGCGACGGGCCGCTCAGACCCCGGGGCCGGGGCGCGCCGCCGCCTCCCGGGCGGCCCGCTCCACCCGCTCGCGGTACGCCCGCCACCAGGCCGGATCCCCCGGGGCCAGGGCCGGGTTCCCCGGACCCAGACCCACCGCCCCGTCGATCAGCTCACGCAGCACGTCGGCCTGCCCGGCGTGCCGGTGGGTGTCGGCGATCACACGCACCGCCGCGTGGCGCAGCGTGAGCGCGGCCCGCTCCGGCGGCCACCACGGCACCCGCCCGACCGTCCCCGGGGGCAGCTCCGCCAGCGTCGCGTCCGCGTGCGCACAGGCCCGCCGGTACAGGCCCGTCACCGCTTCCCGGGACTCCTCGGCGCGCACCCACATGTCGGCGTTGGGCTCCGCGTCCACCCCGAGCCACGGCAGCTCCTCCGGGAAGGGGCGCCCGAAGACCTCCCCGAGATAGCCGATCTCGATCCCGGCCGCGTGCTTCACCAGCCCGAGCAGGTTCGTCCCCGTCGGCGTCAGGGGGCGCCGCGCGTCGTACTCGGACAAGCCCTCCACCTTCCACACCAGCGCCGCCCGCGCCTCCCGCAGGTACCGCAGGAGCTCCGCCCGCCCGTCACCGCCGTCACCGCCGGATTCCGTCACCATGCCCCCAGTCTGCTCGCCGGATCCGGGACGGGGCACCCGTGCCGGGGTGTGGGCCCGGGTGGATGGGCCGATGCTGGTGACATGGGAGCCGAGGGTGTCGGCGGGTCCGGGGGCGGGCGGAGGCTGCGCCGGGCCTCCGGGGGGCTCGGGGCGTACGCGGCGGCGGGACGGAACTCGCTGCGCATCACCCTGGCCGCCGGCGCCGCCTTCTACCTCTTCCTGTACGGCTTCGGGCAGACCGTCGCCGCCACCTACGCCCTGTTCGCCGCCGTCGCCCTGGCGGGACTGTCTCGGATCCCGGGCACGGGACGGCAGCGCGCCGCCGTCCTGCTGCGCCTGCTCCCGATGGCCTGGCTGCTCGTGGTCGTGGGCACCTTCCTGGCCGTGCGGACCTGGAGCGCGGTGGTCGGGATGCTGGTCATCGGCTTCGGCCTGGCCTTCGTCGCGGCGGGCGGGCCCCGCCCGGCCGGAGCCGCCCCCGGCCTCCAACTCCTCTACATCCTCCCGTCGTTCCCGCCGTACGCCCCGGACACCCTCGTCGAGCGCCTGACGGGCACCACCGCGGGCATCCTGCTGCTGGTCCTCGCCGAGCGGTACCTCTTCCCGGACCCGCCCGCCCTGCCCTACCGCGAGCTGGCCGCCCGTGCCGCGGACACGGCCGCCCGGTGCGCGCGGGAGCTGGCCCGGGACCCGTACGCCCTCGATCGGGAGTCGGCGGACTCCGCGGCCCGGGCGGCGGAGTCCCTGCGACCCTCACTGGTGCCCGAGGCGGAACGCCCGGCGGGCCCCGCCGTCCGTTCCCGGGCGCTCGCCCACACCGGCATGGCGGCCCGCGCGCTGCTGAACCGGCTGGCCCGGCTCCCCGTCACCCCGCCGCCCCGCACCGGGGCGCCGCGGCCGGGCCGCGGGGGGGCCGGGCCCCGGAGGCCGGGGCCGCCGCGGCCCC